>CAYYFU010000296.1:0-1502 GCA_964471095.1 uncultured Pseudomonadota bacterium | reverse complement strand
GCTCCATCGGGCTTTGCCCGTGGAGGGGGCGACCTGCCTGCCGGCAGGCACGGCGTGAGCCCCTATAATGACCACTTGACTGGTCATCTGGTTTGAGCTATCCTTTTTCCGTCGTTTTGGAGGTGATCTGACGTCATGATGAAAAAAGCGATCCCGGTGCAACAGTTAAATATCAGCGAATTCAAGGCGAAGTGCCTGCGGCTCCTCGATGAGACCGGAAAGCGGGGAGTCGAGTATACGATTACCAAAAAGGGGCAGCCGATTGCGAGGGTGGTCCCGATCCGCACCCGTTTCGGGTCGTTACGCGGTTCCTTGAAAGGTCTCGCCGAGATCAAGGGGGACATCGTTCATTTTGATACCTCCGAGGATTGGGAGGTCCTGAAGGATTGAATCTGCTATTGGACACCCATATTCTTCTTTGGTGGTGTCTGGACAATGGCAAGCTCTCGCCCGGACAGGTTGCCCTCCTGGCAGAAGAAGAAAAAAGGGGGAATCCCCTCGGCGTTTCGATCTTCAGTCTCTGGGAGGTTGCCAAGCTGGTCAGTGTGGGGCGTTTTCACCTGGGAATCTCCATTGATCAGTGGATTCGCGACATTGAAGGTCATGCCAGCGTCCAGCTGCTCGCCTTGAACGGCGATATCATCCTGGAGAGCACTCGTTTGGGTCCCGAATTTCCGAAAGATCCTGCCGACCAGCTAATCGCCGCCACCGCCCGCTGCCACGGCCTCCGATTGATGACGGTCGATGAGCGGATCGCCAACTCCGGCGTTGTCGCCCTCGCCTGACAAAAATCAGTTTGACAACCTGCGTTAAGGGTGACTGAATGAGGACTCATTTTTCAAGGGGGTGAGTTATGGACGCTGTCATTGTCGCGGCTGTTCGGAGTCCGATGGGAAAGTCTGGGAAGGGGCTGCTCACAAATCTTCGGATTGATGACTTGGGGGGAGTTGTCGTGAGGGAGCTCTTGAAACGGGTTCCCAAGCTCGACCCCAACGAGATTGAAGACGTCCAGATCGGCTGTGCGATGCCGGAGGGGGAGCAGGGGATGAATGTCGCCCGCCAGATCAGTTTTCTCGGAGGAATCCCGCTTTCGGCGGCAGCCACCACGGTCAATCGTTTTTGTGCCTCCGGGTTAGAGACGATCGCCAACTGCGCCCTCCGGATCACTGCCGGGATTGGCGAGGTCTATGTCGCGGGAGGTGTCGAATCGATGAGCCATGTCCCGATGGGGGGGTTCAATCCGTCGCTGAACGAAAAACTCTGCCAGCCGGGGGCTCCGGAGGCGTATGTCTCAATGGGGATCACCGCGGAAAACGTTGCGCAAAAATATAAAATCAGCCGCGAAGATCAGGACAAGTTTGCGCTCGCCTCCCACCAGAAGGCGATTCGTGCCGCCAAAGAGGGGAAGTTCAAGTGGGAGATGACCCCTGTAGAGATCAAGACCACCGAAGGGAAGGCGGTGACGCTCGATCGGGATGAAAACCCAAGGGAAGATTCCACGC
>CAYYFU010000295.1:0-1537 GCA_964471095.1 uncultured Pseudomonadota bacterium | reverse complement strand
AATCCCCTTCTTGATATTGATCTTCATAAGTCCCCCTTTTCTTTGGTTTCTATACACTTTGATGCGGTGGGAACGAAAAGGTCTTCAAATATGGCTGATTCAATAGAGTAGCAAATTCAATAGGTTATCCCGAAACGTGATGTCTCCCGGCATCTCCTCGTGATTGCGGCAAAGAAAAATAAACGCCTCGATCGGAAAGTACCCCGTCTGCTTCTGTTCCGGGTCAAGCGTCGTCCTCGCCAAAACGTGGAGGATTCCCCGATAGGAATCGAGAGATTCCGATGAAACCGCCTGGCCCGGACCAACGATTGAGTCATCAGGCGTTCGAGAGACAGCAGGTAGCTATCCGCATCTTCCTGGCGTTGAAAATTTTGCCGGATGCGATGCCTGATTTTCGGGTCAAAAATCCACCAGGGGCCTTTTTCCCATGTCCCGATGTTGTAGAGGTCCAAGCTGATCTTTTGACCGTACTCATCGATCATCCAGTCCCGATCCGGATGTGGGAGGAGCTGATAGGTGCCGGGAAAAGTGGCCAGAAGCTCCGGACGCATCGTCCCGAAGGGGCTGATCCGATACCCCATCATCGACACCTGGAGGGCGGTGACTGATCCGAAATTGGGCGGTGTGATCAGGATCGCCTTACGGACCTTTGCGGCACCCGCCTGAGTGACAATGGCGTTTTCCCGGTTGAGTACATCCTCTCCTCCAAAACGGAGGTAGTAGCGTGCCACGAGGGCACCGGCGCTATGGGCCACAATGTCGACCTTGAGGTGCGTGTCTCCAGCGCGACGCCGGATCCTCTCAATCAACAGGTCAATATCCGCAGCCGCCTCGGTAAAATCCCTCCTCCAGTCCCAGGAAAAAAGGTAGCAATCGGTCTCCGGTTTCGGCTGGTCGGCCGGCGCGCAATGGTAACCACCCGGTCCTTCGAGGGTCTTGATAATTTCCCCGTAAAAGTCGTGTCCCACCGCCTCGAAAAAAAGACCGGCCGGTTGCAGGGAATCCCGATTTTTGTGGGGATCTTCGGAGTCTGCCGGCAACGCCAGGTCATCAAAGTGACGGCCGGTCATCAGGTTGAAAAACCCGCCGGGCCAGACCTCTTTCCCGCTTCCTTGATCGACCAGGCGGGACCCGAAGACACCCGGGATCAGGATCACGGGGTAATGTTTTTTTCGGGAGAGATCACCGTAAAGCCGGTTCAAATTGGGTCGTGTCACCGCGCAGGAGACAAGACTCATTAAGATCAGCAGGGACCAGAAAACCCTCATAGTCCACCGAACCTTATCCAATCACCTTGCAATGCGTCTTCTTGGCAAACTCCCTCCCAACATACCAGATCGAGAGGAGCCAGACGACAATCCCGATCAAATTGATGCTCATGAGAAAGTTCGATCCAAATCCATGGCGACTCAAAACAAGGGTGTATGCAAGCAAGATGGCGGCTCCGATCGTCTTGGCCGCCCGGAGGACGAACATATCAACGAACGCCTTTCCCTTGTATTTGGCGGTCGAATCGAGCGGCACATACAGGATCTCC
>CAYYFU010000294.1:1102-1550 GCA_964471095.1 uncultured Pseudomonadota bacterium | reverse complement strand
TCCTTAACGATCCTTAACGCCGGCGGCGGAAGATCTGGAAAAAATCAGCCCCAGCAGGATCAGGCTGATGAAAAGACGGCAAAACAGAACCGTTCGGGGGACCCCGATAAACAGGATCCCATTGATCGGGATCAAAATTTAATCTTTGGAATCTCGCTAGATCGGTTTGGAGCACGAGGTAACCCCCTTTGGCAACGTCCCTCCCCAGATATTCCTCTCGGCTCATTTTCAAAGGAACATCAGAAAGCTGAGCCGGGTGGGCCCAATAAACAACAGCGGCGGGGGTCGGGTCGTTAATCTCACGCGCAAATTGGATCCGGTCCTTAGGAGCTTCCGAAGGCAGTCGATCTAAATCCTTTCTCATAAATCGCATGCACTCCGGCTCGGGTTCCTTGAGAACAACGGGGGTTCCGAGTTGGGCCAAGGTCAAGGCGGTGTTCAGAAAAGG
>CAYYFU010000294.1:0-1092 GCA_964471095.1 uncultured Pseudomonadota bacterium | reverse complement strand
GCCCGGGGCCGTTCTCGACCGCCCTGATTCCTGCTGGACCGTTCGATCCGCTCAACAGACGGTGCAGGGCGGTCAGGCGTCGACAAGGCGGGGTGGCATGGTCTCTCAAGGAGGGAGTGGAAGGGAGTTCGGAGAGGATCTGTTTCACCGCCAGATCCATGCTGGCGGCCGGGACGATGGTGCCGTCGTCGAGGTTGCGTTCGATGGAAGATTTCCCTTCGTGTGGGGGCGCGGCAAGCGGCGCCCCTACATCGTCCGAATCGGCAACCCGTTCCAATTTGTCGGCCGGGATCGTGAACCGAAATGACGTTCCCACCCCTTCCGTGCTCTTGACCCAGAGGGGACCCCAACCATTCTTACGTAAAATTCCAATTGAGTCCCAGAGACCCCGCCGCTGACCCTCATACCCTGGTCGAGACTCGGCAGTGAAACCTTCCCTCCCCAACTCCTCGATATCCTTGGGACGTAATCCAACACCGTTATCGGTAACGCGAATTTCTAATGATCGGTCGGGTAAAAGCTGGATCTTCAACTCGCCAAATGGATCTGCCCCATCGGAGGCCGATTTTGCGTGTTGAGCGGTGTTCTTCAAGAGTTCCTGGGTGACATAAGCGAGATCAAACCGAACTCTTTCGTCAAACTCCCTCAATCTGAGGCCATTCAACAATTCTAATTCGGATCCATTTACAATCAGCCGTACTCCCTGCCATTGCATCCACCTTCTGACGGATCGAATTCCATCGCTCAGCGGGAGGGAGACAGATCTCCCATCCATGTCTGGTTGTCGTCCTTCGGCTGGCGGACTTATTTCGGACCTTTGGGGTCCAAGCGGGGACGTCCATTTCTTAACGGTTTCCCAATCATCCGGATGTAGTGACGGGCAGGCGATTCCGCCTTTACGGAGAAGCAGGGGGAGGCCGCGGAGCAGGCCGGCCGACTGACCGATCATCGCATAGGTCGAGATCCCGCGGTAGAAGAGTTCCCAGCGCGCACCCCCATCGACAAGATCGGCGAAACGCCGATCTTTCTCTACGGCGGCCTCACCGAGCCAGCTCCCCATCATCATCAGGAGCGGCATGGTCAGAAAGCGCA
>CAYYFU010000293.1:0-1562 GCA_964471095.1 uncultured Pseudomonadota bacterium | reverse complement strand
GTTTTGGGGTCTTCGTTGAACAGCTTAAGACAGTCTACAAAATTGGTTCCGTTGACCGGGTCTCCGCCGATTCCGATGCAGGTCGATTGGCCCAGCCCCATTCGGGTCACCTGGTCAACTGCTTCATAAGTGAGGGTTCCGGAACGGGAGACGATCCCGACCTTTCCAGGACGGTGGATAGATCCCGGCATGATGCCGATCTTGCATTCTCCGGGGGTGATAATCCCGGGGCAGTTGGGTCCGATCAGCCGCGTCTTCTTTCCTTCCATGAAGCGCTTCACCATCACCATATCGAGGACCGGGATTCCCTCGGTCACACAAACGACAAGATCGAGTTCCGCCTCCACCGCTTCTCGAATCGCCCTTGCCGCGAATTTAGGCGGGACATAAACGACCGAAACATTCGCCCCTGTTTTTTCCTTTGCTTCCCGGACGGAATTAAAAATCGGGATTCCTTCAAACTCCTGTCCCCCTTTCCCCGGTGTGACTCCGGCGACCATTTTGGTCCCATAAGCCGCGCACTGTCGTGTATGAAATTGACCGGTGTTGCCGGTCATTCCCTGGGTCATCACTTTTGTCTCTTTGTTGACAAGGATCGACATAATTATTTCGCCGATTTCACAATTTTATCCGCCGCTTTTGATAAATCATCCTCCGAAACCAATGGCAGCCCCGACTCTTGCAGTATTTTTTTCCCTAAATCGACATTGGTTCCTTGCAATCGGACCACCACCGGCACATGGATCTTGACTTCTCTGGCGGCGGTCACAATCCCGGTGGCGATCGTATCGCAGCGCATAATTCCACCGAAGATGTTGACCAGAATCCCTTTGACCTTGGGATCTTTCAAAATAACCTTAAAGGCGGAGGTGACCTTTTCCGCCGAGGCTCCTCCGCCGACATCCAGGAAATTGGCCGGATCTCCGCCATGGATCTTGATGATATCCATTGTCGCCATCGCGAGACCGGCGCCATTCACCATACACCCGATTGTCCCGTCGAGGCTGATATAGGAAAGATCCTGTTTTTTTGCCTCCATTTCGGCCGGGTCTTCTTCGTCAAGATCCCGGAGCGCTTCATAATCGGGATGGCGGAAAAGGGCGTTGTCATCAAAATTTATTTTGGCGTCGAGTGCCAGGAGATCCCCCTCCGCCGTTACCACAAGAGGGTTGATTTCCACGAGGGAGCAGTCTCCTTTGAAATAGGCTTCATAGAGCGCCTTCAAAAAAGAGACAAATTTTGGAGTTAAGGATCCCAACGTCAGTTTTTTGCCGATCTCCATAGCCCCCTTTTCATCCACTCCGATTTGAGGATCGACGGAGAGCCTGAAGATTTTTTCCGGATGTTTTGCCGCCACCTCCTCGATCTCCATCCCTCCTTCGGCCGAGGCGATGAACGTGATGCGTGAGGTAGTCCGATCCAAAACGGCACCCAGGTAAAGTTCACGAGTAATCTTGCATCCCTTTTCAATCAGCAATTTTTTAACGATCTTTCCTTCCGGTCCGGTCTGGGGGGTAACGAGTTTCATCCCCAGAATTGTCTGGGCGTGCGTCCTGACTTCC
>CAYYFU010000292.1:0-1589 GCA_964471095.1 uncultured Pseudomonadota bacterium | reverse complement strand
AAAGACTTTTTGGCACGGACGGGATTCGCGGGGTCGCCAACCAATTTCCGATGACCTCAGAGATCGCCTTAGGGCTCGGTCGGGCGATGGCCTATTCCTTTCAAAATGGGTTTCACCATCGTCGTATCCTGGTCGGAAAAGACACCCGCCTGTCCGGCTACATGCTGGAAACTGCCTTGGCCTCCGGGATCACCTCGATGGGGGCCGATGTCCTCCTGGTGGGGCCGTTGCCGACCCCGGCCGTTGCCTTTTTGACCCATGGGATGCGGGCCGACGCCGGGGTCATGATCTCCGCCTCCCACAACTCTTTTCAGGATAACGGGATCAAGGTCTTTGACCACGAGGGGTATAAACTGGGGGATGCGGTCGAGCAAAAACTGGAGGAATTGATCCTCTCCGGTCAGTTGGACAGACATCGTCCCCCTCCGGAGAAGATCGGCAAGGCGTTTCGGATTGATGATGCACGGGGTCGTTACATCGAATTCATCAAGGGGGCCTTCAAAGGGGATCAATCCCTTGAGGGGATCAAGGTCGTCCTCGATTGCGCCCATGGGGCCTGTTACGACGTCTCTCCGACCATCTTGGAGGAGCTGGGGGCCGAGGTGATTCCGATCGGTGTTGAACCGGACGGCCTCAATATCAATGCCCACTTTGGCGCACTTCATCCCTCGATGACCGTCCAAAAGGTGTTGGAGACCGGGGCGCATCTTGGCATTGCCCTCGACGGGGATGGAGACCGGGCTGTTTTTGTCGATGAGAAGGGAAAGGTGGTGGATGGGGATGCGATTCTCGCCGTTTGCGCGGAGGTCTTGCTCCAACAGGGGAAACTCAAAGACGGCGCGATGGTCGGTACCGTGATGTGCAATCTGGCCTTGGAGGAATTTTTAAAAAAACGGGGCGGAAGACTGATCCGAACAGCGGTCGGGGACCGATATGTTGTCGAGCAGATGAGGCAACAGGGGGTCCTGTTTGGGGGAGAGCCTTCGGGGCATATTATCTTCAAGGAATATTCCACCACGGGGGATGGAACCTTGGCCGCCCTCCAGCTCCTTTCGATTTTAATCCAGAGAAAATGCCCCCTCTCCGAGCTCGTTTCCGTTTATCAGCCGTATCCCCAGGTCTTGCTCAACGTTCGGGTTCGAGAAAGGGTGAATCTGGAAAACCCTGTCTTGGGGAAAGGACTTCGGGCGGCGGAAGCGGCGCTGGGCAATACCGGGAGAATTCTGGTCCGTTACTCCGGGACAGAACCGTTGATCCGGATTATGGTCGAGGGGCGGGAAGCGGTTCAAATCGAGAAGATTGCCCGGGAAATTGCATCGCTCGTTGAATCCACCCTTTCTTAGGAAGATCGATGACTCCGAAACTCGGTGTGAATATTGATCATATCGCCACGCTGCGGCAGGCCCGGGGCACGCGATACCCGGACCCGATCGCGGCCGCTGCCTTGGCGGAGGCGGCCGGGGCGGACCAGATCACCGTTCATCTGCGGGAGGACCGCCGTCATATCCAAGAAGGCGACGTGATTCTCTTGAAGAAGACGGTCCAGACCGAACTCAATCTCGAAATGGCGGCGACCGATGAGATGGTTG
>CAYYFU010000291.1:0-1591 GCA_964471095.1 uncultured Pseudomonadota bacterium | reverse complement strand
CCCGATCGCCAAACCGGCGGAGCGGGATTCGATGAAGTACGTCGACATCGTTGACAAGCAGTTTTTCTACCAGTTGGAGCGCCTCTCGAATCTCCCCGAAAGGGGGAAATCCCTCTCCTACTACACCGGCCTTGGGTCCAAACAGGAGGCGCTCAATCTCAACAACTTTGATGAGGTTGCGGACAGCGCCTGGTTCACAAACCGGATAGGACGACGCGAAATGTCGATCCGGGAAATTGCCGCGGGACCAAACCCAGGCCGTGGACCCGAGGTCAAGGGCCCGTGGACCATCCTGGCGGCCAAGACGGAGGGGTTGACCCCCGGCTTCGTCATCGAAGACGGGAGGGGCGATCGGTTTCTGATCAAGTTTGATCCCCATGGCTATCAGGAACTGGCAGGTGCCGCGGAGAGTATCAGCACAAAATTCCTTCATGCCATTGGCTATCATGTTCCGGAAAATTCGATTGTCTATTTTGACCCAGCCATATTGAGGGTCTCTCCCAGGGCAACGACAAGGGATCGTTACGGGCGGAAGCAGTCCTTTACCGAAAAAGAGCTGATGGACCTGTTTAGTCGTGTCGCGCATGCCCGCGAAGGTCTTTGCCGTGTGCTGGCCAGCCGCTTCCTTTCGGGAGAGCCGCTGGGGCCTTTCTCCCTTCGTGGAAGACGTCATGGCGATCCGAATGACCGGATTCCCCACGAGCACCGACGGGAGCTACGGGGGTATCGCGTCGTCTCCGCCTTCCTCAACAACTCCGATTCACGCGAGGCCAATACACTCGACATGTTTATCCCGGATCCTGTGACTGGCAGGGGATCGGTTAAACATTTTCTCATCGATTTCGGGGGGACCCTCGGGAGCGCCGGGGTCGGACCAAAATCCAGCCGTCACATGTACGATTATGGATTCAATTACGGAAGGGTCCTGGGATCCCTCGTCTCGTTCGGATTCTACACCCCCTACTGGGAAAGCGCCGAATCACCGGATCTCCCTTCTGTCGGGATGTTTGAGTCAAAACTCTTCCGGCCTGAAAAATGGAGGCCGAGCTACCCGAATCCCGCCTTTCAGAATATGACGGACCGGGACGGATTTTGGGCGGCGAAGATCCTGATGCGATTTTCTGATGAAGCGATCCGGGCGATTGTGGAGAAGGCAAATTACTCCGACCGACGGGCACGGGATTATGTCATCAAGACATTGATTGAAAGAAGAGACAAGATCGGACGATACTGGTATGGCAGACTGAATCCGCTGGATAACTTTGTCTTGGAAGAACACCCGGGGGCGACGCAACTCCTCTTTGAAGATCTGGCGGTGACCGCGGGATTTGAGAAGCAAGGGGGTTATCGTTACCGGCTGCGTCAGGTTAAGGGGAAACGGATCAATGAGTGGAGGGAGACCAAAGGGCCCAGGATTCATCTAAACCCCTTGGAGCCGGTCGATTCGGGGGAAGATTTTGTCTTGCAGATACAGGCTCGAAGAGGTGAAAACGGATCTTGGAGTCGCTCGGTGGATCTGATGTTAAGGAAGGAGGCGGCATGGCAGATTCTGGGACTTCGCAGACGTTAATTTCCAAGAAACCGATCCTTT
>CAYYFU010000290.1:0-1612 GCA_964471095.1 uncultured Pseudomonadota bacterium | reverse complement strand
GTTTTGTCCTGCTCTCCCATCAAGAGACCGTCCGTCGGCTGGAGTCCGAGGCAACCGGTCGTGAGGACCTGCGCAAGTCAGTCGCCCGGGCGAGGAAAAATTATGATCGGATGAAATATGAGGCGGGGAGGGACCTGCTGGTGACCAAACTTGCCGAGGCGAGACAAGAGGGGATCACGAAGGCGGAAATCTCCGCCCTCTTCTCCGGCCAGATCCTGCTGGGAATGCTCCATCAGGTCCTGGAGGAAAAGGGGCAGGCCAAGGCGGCGTTTCGGGAGGCGGCCCGGTTGAGTCCGAACGCGGTGTTGAGCGATTGGGAATACGCCCCCTCGATCCGCCAGCGTTTTGAGGAGGCGAAGCGGGAGACCGCCGGGAGCCGGTCCTATCCAAAAATTATCGAGGCGGCCCCCACCACCCCTGCGGACTTGGAGAACCTGACCCTCCCGCCGGGGCTGGATCACCTCCTGGTCATCACGATTGAACCGGAGGGGGAAAGGTTTCAGGCGATCGCCGAACTGACCGGCCCGGACCCGTCGGTGTCGAAAAAGAAGGAACGGATCGGATTTCATGACTCCGAAAAAAGCCTCCGTCATGCCGGCAAATACCTCACCAACTTTGTCGCGGATGTCGCCGGGATTACCGATTGGACCGTTGCCGAGCCGGGCACCTACAAGAAAGAGACCCGGGATGGGGGTGATCGTCCGTTCTGGAAACGGCCTGCCTTCTGGATTATTGGCGGGGTGATCCTGGCCGGGACCGGGGTCGGGGTTGGGGTCGCGCTCTCCGGGGGTGGTGACGGCACCTCCATCGCACTCGATTCACCGGTGCCGGGGTTGACACAATGAAACGACTGATCCCTTTATTGTTCCTGATCGCCCCCCTTGGACCCCCCACACCCCCCGGTTCCACCCCAGAAAAGGGGGATAAGAAAGAGCAGGGATAAGGGGGAAAGGTTAAGGGACAAGGAACTCATCAAGTAAGGAAAATGAAAAACGTCTTTTCCACTGGAAGCGGAGCACTGGAGACCGACAATTCGGCGCGACCCATTCGTTCTCCGACGATGCATCGCGTTAATGCGGGCTGAACAAATCGGCTGGACAAAAGGGGAGCCTCGTAGGATTTTCCCCGCTATGGGTCACGATTCAAATCGCACCTTGGGTGACCGTATTTTGGCCGTCGATGATGATCCCTCTTTCCTGGCGTTTCTGAATGTGGGGCTGAAAGAGATCTGCCCCCTGGTGACGGTGGGGACGATTCGAGAAGCCCTCGACCGGATCGAGAATAATGATTTTGAACTCATTTTGCTGGATGTCGGGATGGGGAGGGAGAACGGCCTGCAGGCCTTGCGCGACATCAAACAGAAACAACCCAACCTGGATGTCGTGATGATCAGCGGACAAAAAGAGGCCGCGGTGATTGTTGAGGCGATTCGATCGGGTGCGGCCGACTATCTGGTGAAACCGATCGAGATCGAGGATCTGGTGGCCACACTTGAAAAACTCCGCCCCCTGCGCCGGATTCGGGAAAAGCACGAGGCGCTGATTGAGGGGATGAATCGCGATCGACCCCAACTTGTGGTCGGAAGTTCCCCGGAATTTCAGGCGATGCTCCG
>CAYYFU010000289.1:0-1628 GCA_964471095.1 uncultured Pseudomonadota bacterium | reverse complement strand
GAAGCGGGAGCCGGGTTCCATGGCAATCTCGGGTCCGGCTTTGAATACGAACTGTACGGCCTCTCGATGCCGGCCGCAGTTGTGTTGGACAATGCCGGGGCGATCGACCGCAGCTTCACCGGGAGCAATGGACTCCGCGGGGGTCGCGGGCATGTCGGAGAAGCCCCGGCCCGTGACTTTGGTGCCGCGACCCGACTCCAGTACAAGGGGACTCCTGGCTTGCGGTTAGGGACCTCCGGGCTGGTGGGGAATACAGGTCAGGGGAACGCGACAGTGAACGGCGGGCTCCTCGCCATGGTGGAGGGGGATGCCAAATACAGTTTTGCGGGGATCGATCTGGACGGGATCGTCGCCTTCACCAACCTCTCGGATGCGGGGAATATCAACAACGCCCTGGTTGCCGCAGATCCAACCTTCACCAACTTCGTGGCGCGTCAGATGCTTGGCTGGTATTTGGAGGGGGCCTATCATCTCTTCCATCACGCCTGGCCGGAGACCGACCATGATCTGGTCCTGTTTGGGCGTTATGAGGATTTCAACACGCAATACAAGATGCCGGCCGGTTTTGCCGCGAACGCCGCCAACGACCGGAACACCTTTACCACCGGGATCTCGTATCTGCCGATCCCTCAGGTCGCGCTCAAGGCGGACTACATGTTCAACTGGAACCAGGCGAACGCCGGTGTCGACCAGTTCAACCTCGGCGTCGGGTTCTATTATTAGCGGGTTGCAGGAAAGTTCCAGACGATTTATAGGGCGAGACTTAAGATGAAGTGGATTTTACCGATCATGCTGGGGCTCGCTCTTCCTCTTTCGGCCCAAACGGTCTATCTGACCTCCGAAGAGGCGTTGAAACTGATCTTCTACAACTCCGTCGAGGTTTTTGCCGAAAAAAAATCACTCGGTGCTGACGAGAAAAGGGCTTTTGAAAAAAAGTTGGGGTATCATTTGACCCGCGATCATTGGAACTTTTATGTTGCGCGGACCGGCAAAAAAGTTGATGGTTACGCGCTCATTGATCACGAGGTCGGCAAGACGGAACCGATCACCTTCTTGACCGCCATCACCCCCGAGGGGGAGGTCAAGGCGGTGGAGGTGTTGGTTTTTCGGGAACCGATCGGGAGTGAGATAAAAGACAAAAGATTTTTGAAGCAATTTGGGGGGAAGAAAGGATCGGACCCGATCCGCATCGGACAGGATATTCGCAATATCACCGGCGCCACCCTCTCCTCCCGGGCGGTCGCCAAGGGGGTCAGACGGGCGTTAGTCTTGTGGGAAGTTTTTTATGGAAAACGTTAGACTTTCAAATCTTTCCGCCGCCTGGAAGGTCTTGATCACCTTTTTTCTGCTCTCCCTCTCGATCGGCTATTTTGTCTCCGTCCTGCAGGTGATCAACCGAACCGGGCTTCGTTGGGACAAAACCATTCTCCGCTATCGAGGTGTCGAGACGGAGGAGTTTATTCCGCAGAGTCAGGCCTCGATGCTCTCGGTCGCCCATGTGCATACCTTCAGTCAGCCGGTTGTGATCGGCCTGGTTGCCTTTCTTTATCTCCTGACCCGCCGTTCCGAACGGAATAAGATCTTCTGGACCGCCACGACCTTTTTGGGGTGTCTCTTCAGCAACGCCG
>CAYYFU010000288.1:263-1632 GCA_964471095.1 uncultured Pseudomonadota bacterium | reverse complement strand
TGGGTTGCCGCAATAAAACGGACATCGGTCCGGACCGGCTCGTGCCCCCCAACGCGACGAAATGTCTGTTCTTCCAAGACCCGGAGCAGTTTCGGCTGGAGCTCCAGCGGAAGCTCCCCCACCTCATCCAAAAAAAGGGTCCCGCCGTTCGCCTGCTCAAACGCGCCGGGATGCCGATCCGCCGCCCCGGTAAAGGCCCCCTTTTCGTGGCCGAACAGCTCGCTCTCAATCAATTGTGGTGAGATCGCACCGCAATTAATCACCACAAAAGGGCGCCGGCTCCGCGAGGACCGTTCATGAAGGACACGGGCGACCAACTCCTTGCCCGTCCCTGTTTCCCCCAGAATGAGCGCCGGCGCCTCCGAGGAGGCCAGTTTTTCCATGAGGCCGAAGACCGCCTGCATCGGCCGGCTGGTCCCGACGATGCCGCAAAGCCCTTTACCCTTCCCCTTTCGCTCCACCACCGTTTCCCGGTCTTCCCATTCCGGTTGGTCGACAAACTGGACCTCCCAGGAGCCGATTTGGATCTTGTCTCGATCTTTAAGCGGCGAGGTACGCACCGGTTTTCCGTTCAAGAAACTCCCGTTCCGTGAGAGATCTTTAATGAAATAACAACCCTCTTGGCATTCAATCAGGCAGTGAAATCGGGAGACCCGGTCGTCGGGAAGCGTCACATCATTGTCTGGATGTCGACCAATCTTGAGCGGACCGGTGAGTGGGGATCGAACCACCTCACGACCATCACGATAAAAGATCAGTGTCGGCATGGAATTAAATCGGGACCTTGAAGTTACCGATCCGGATGGCCGGTTTGGCGAGCTTTCCGGTCACCGAAAACGGATACTTTCCATCCACCTTTTCCGTCTCCACGAGGGTCAAGATCGGGAGCTTCTGTTCCTGGCCCACCGGCGGCTGAAAATGACCGCGTAAGCTCAAGCGGTAATTCTGAAATTGGCGGGCCGCATAAATCTTCCCATCCCCCTCCACTTCCAGATCTCCCCCGATCAGCTTAAAAGAACGGATTTCCCAGTTGCCTCGTTCCACGGCAATCTGCAGTCGGGAAATCTCCTTCCCCTCCTTGGCCAGCACCAGGGCCGGGAGGGGAAATCCGCCGGCAGTCCCCCCCTCCTGGAGGCTCATTTCGAGGATCTTGAGTTCAATCGACCCCTGATTACGGAGCGGATCGGTGGCAAAAAGTTCCAGGTTCAGTTTTCCCTCCAGGCGGCCCGCAATCGGAAGCGGAGAGCCCATCAATAATCTTCCCCAGGAAAGATCGACTCCCTTCAGGTTAAAATCAAGATCGGTCTCTTCCCCCTTGAGGACCAGCGACCCTTCGATCAATCCCTTGCCGGAACGGATTTTGAGATCG
>CAYYFU010000288.1:0-253 GCA_964471095.1 uncultured Pseudomonadota bacterium | reverse complement strand
AGGCGCGGACGGGCCCCGCGGAATCAACGTGACATTCTTGAGAACCACACCGGTAAAGAGGGCCGGCGAAATTTTACCGATCGTTACCTGAACATCCTCCCCCAGCCGATTTTCAATCTCCCCTTCCATCCGGTTTTTCAGGCTATCAAAGGGGAACAGCAAAAAAGAAAAAAACACCAGGCAAAAGAGGGAAAAGATCGGACAGAGGATTAGCCTCAACTGAACCGGCATCAACTAACCCTCCCTCTTCAGC
>CAYYFU010000287.1:0-1699 GCA_964471095.1 uncultured Pseudomonadota bacterium | reverse complement strand
GCCTACTGACATTTTCACTCGGCAGTTAAACTGACATTTTCATTCGGCTATCACAACTTGAGAAAAAGCGGTTGCCGGGGGCGGTTTGAGGCGCTACGCTTAAACGTTCATGGAACCGGACGTTATTTTCATCAAGGGGGCCCGCCAGCACAACCTGAAGGGGATCGACGTCTCGATCCCGCGGAATAAACTGACCGTCATCACCGGGCTCTCCGGTTCCGGCAAGTCGTCGCTCGCCTTCGACACCCTCTATGCGGAGGGGCAGCGGCGCTACGTCGAGTCGCTCTCCGCCTATGCCCGGCAGTTTTTGGAACAGATGGGAAAGCCGGAGGTCGATTCGATCGAGGGGCTCTCCCCCGCCATCTCGATCGAGCAAAAGACGGTCTCTCACAATCCTCGATCGACCGTCGGGACGATTACCGAAATTTATGACTATTTGCGGCTGCTGTTCGCCCGGATCGGCCACCCCCACTGCTACAACTGCGGCAAACCGATCACCTCCCAGACCGTCTCTCAGATGGTGGACCAGGTGATGGGGCTGAAGGAGGGGGCCAAAATCCACCTCTTGGCCCCGCTCGTCCGGAACCGGAAGGGGGAATTCGCCAAGGAACTGGCCGCCCTGAAGGGAAAGGGGTTCGTCCGGATCAAGGTGGACGGACAGGCCTATGAGCTGGACGATGAGATCCCGCTCGACAAAAAAAAGAAGCACGAGATCGACCTGTTTGTGGACCGGCTGATCCTCCGGCCGAAGCTCGAACAACGGCTCGCCGACTCGCTGGAGACCGCGCTTCGCCACGGGGAGGGGCTCGCCAAGGTGGAGGTGCTGGGAGGCGAAACAATCCTCTTCTCCGAGAGGAACGCCTGCATCGACTGCGGGATCTCCTACCCGGAGATCGAACCACAGCTCTTCTCGTTCAACTCCCCGGCCGGCGCCTGCAAGGAATGCAACGGGCTCGGGACCCGGATGGTCTTTGACCCCGACCTGGTCGTTCCCAACAAGACACTCTCGCTCCGCGAGGGGGCAATCGTCCCGTGGGAGAACCGCAGCTCGGAGTTTTACTGGAACATGCTCGAGGCGCTCGCCAAGCATTACCAGTTCGACCTCGCGACCCCGTTCGGAAAACTCCCCAAAAAGACCCAGAACATCCTCCTGTACGGTTCCGGCGAGGATCGGTTGAAATTTTCCTATGACTTTGACGAGCGGCGCGAGTTTTTCTCCAACACCTATGAGGGGGTGATTCCGAATCTCTCCCGCCGCTACAAGGAGACCGACTCCGACTGGGTCCGCGAGGATATCGAACGGTACATGAACATCCGCCCCTGCCCGACCTGCCAGGGGGCGCGGCTGAAAAACGAGGCGCTGGCGGTCAAGATCGGCGGCCTCTCGATCCACGAGGTCACGCAGATGTCGGTGAAAAAGGGACTCGCCTGGGTCGGGGGGCTGGAACTGACGCGGAAGGAAGAGGAGATCGCCTCCCGGATTTTGAAGGAGATCCGGGAACGGCTCTCGTTCATGGTGAACGTCGGACTGGATTACCTGACGCTGGACCGGACCGCCGGGACGCTCGCCGGCGGCGAAGGGCAACGGATTCGGCTGGCCACCCAGATCGGCGCCTCGCTCGTTGGGGTGATGTACATCCTGGACGAACCGTCGATCGGGCTCCATCAGCGGGACAACGACCGGTTGCTCGACACCTTG
>CAYYFU010000286.1:0-1715 GCA_964471095.1 uncultured Pseudomonadota bacterium | reverse complement strand
TCCCAAACAAGCCTCCCAGCATCCCGATCACCCCGCCGCTCCAGATCCAGGAAACGGCCGGGGAGATAATCGCATGGGGCGACACGGCCGAACCATCCTGCTCAAACTGCAACAACGTCAAATAAAGATCACCCGTCAAAGTGGAGCGGATCGCGGGGCTCCCGATCGGCTCGCGAGATGACGGGTAGAAATTCATCTGGGGCCAGAGAATTTCCAGAAATTTTCCTCCCCGGGTCACCTCCACCGCCGCCTTGATCTCATAACGTTGCGGGGCCTCTTCCGCCTGAACCTCCCGAAAGGTCAGGGTGTAGTCCCCCAAGGCGGCACTTTCCCCCCTTTGCAACCGGATCTCACGATCCACCTCGTAGGAAGCGGAAAAGGCGACGGCGACGATGATCAGCAAGGCGCCGGTGTGGGAGATAAAACCGCCGTACCTCCGGGGATTCTCCAGCAAAACCTTGAGGCTCGAACGCCGGGCGATCCGAATCACCTCGGTGGCCATGATCACCAGGGCCGTCGCGGCAAGGAACAGGATGGCGACTACCCATGGCTTTCGGGCCCCCAGAAAAAAGGCAAGAGAAGTCAGGATGAGGGAGACAATCGACGGCATCTTGATCTGATGCAGAATCGTCTTCCAACTCCCACGCCTCCAGGGGGTCACCAGTCCGATCCCCATCAACAACAGAATCATCCCGACAATCGGAATCGTCATCTGGTTAAAATACGGCTCACCCACCGAGATCCTTTTCCCCTGCAGCGCCTCGACCGCCAAGGGGTACCAGGTGCCGAGAAAGACCACAAAAAGAAATCCCAGAAAAAGGAGGTTGTTAAAAAGGAAGAGAAATTCGAGTGACCACAAGCTCTCAAAATGGATCGGTCGTCTCAGCGGGGCCGACTTCCATAGCAGGAGCGCGAGCGAGAGGATCAGCAAGACCCCAATGAAGATCAAAAACCAGGGCCCAATGTGAGACTCGGTGAAGGAATGGACGCTGTCCAAGACACCGCTCCGGGTCAAAAAGGTGCCAAGGATGGTTAGCAGAAAGGTGAGGATCGCCAGCATCAGGTTCCAGATCGGGAGCATCTTTCTCTTCTCCTGCACCATGATCGAATGAACAAAGGCGGTCCCGGCGAGCCACGGCATCAGGCTCGCGTTTTCCACCGGGTCCCAGGCCCAGTAGCCGCCCCAACCTAAAACGGCGTACGACCACCAACCACCCAGGACAATCGCCATCGAGAGGAAAGACCAGGCAAAGAGGAGCCAGGGGCGCGCGAGCGTGATCCAATCCGACCTCTCCCCTCCAACTCCCCTCTCCTTATTAAGGAGAGGGGAAGGGGGTGAGGTCAGAGTTGCAATGGCGAACGCAAACGGGATCACGAAACCGATGTATCCCAGGTAGAGACAGGGGGGGTGGATCGCCATCAGCCAGTGGTTCTGGAGGAGCGGGTTCGGTCCCGGGCCGTTGAAGGGGGTGGGAACGACCGGCTGAAACGGATTGGCCGGGAGCGCCAGCAAAAGGGAGAAAAAGAGTTGGACCCCCAGAAGCACAAAACCAACCCAGGCGAATTGCGGTTCCGATCTCTGACGATAAAGATAAATGCAGGTGGCCGCATAGCCCGAAAGAATCCATCCCCAAAACAGGATGGAGCCCTCCAAAGAACTCCAAAGGGAGATCGCGGAGATCCAGCGCGGCGTTTCACGGGCACCGACATGGGCG
>CAYYFU010000285.1:1491-1721 GCA_964471095.1 uncultured Pseudomonadota bacterium | reverse complement strand
GTTTCATCTCCCCGGCCGAATACCCCTCGGCATGGATATACGAGATCTCCTTGAGCTTCAGCGCCCCTTCCAGCGCGATCGGATAATTCACCCCGCGCGCCATGTACAACAGGTTCGGGACATGGGCGTAACGGAGGGCGAGTGAGGCAACATCCTGTTCCAGCAGGCGGGCCACCTGTTTGGGCGCCTTCACCAGGGCATCAATCCCCTCGGAGATGTCGTCCCCCTTG
>CAYYFU010000285.1:0-1481 GCA_964471095.1 uncultured Pseudomonadota bacterium | reverse complement strand
TCAGCAACAACATGACCAGCTGTGTCGTAAACGCCTTGGTGGAGGCAACCCCGATCTCCGGACCAGCATGGGTATAGAGGGCCACATCGGAGGAGCGGGCAATCAGTGAATCAACCACGTTACAAATCGAAACAATACGGGCCCCCTGCTCTTTGGCGAGTTTGATCGCCGCGAGGGTATCGGCGGTCTCACCCGATTGACTGATGGCGATGACCAGGGTTTTTCGGTCAATCACCGGGTCCCGATAACGAAATTCCGAGGCCTGGTCGACAAGGACCGGGATCCGCGCCATCCCCTCGATAAAATACTTCCCGGCCAACCCCGCATGATAGGAGGTCCCGCAGGCGACAATATAAACCCTCTGGAAGGGAAACGAGCCGTTGGACCCGATGAGGCGGTCCAAGTCGGAGAGGAAAATCTTCCGGCTTTTTTCCCCAATCCGCACGGACAGGGTATCGGCCAGGACGCGGGGCTGCTCAAAAATCTCTATGAGCATGAAATGGCGAAAGCCGCTTTTTTCCGCCATCGCGAGGCTCCAGGTAATCGTGCGAATCTCCCGATGGACCTTCCGTCCCGATCGATCCCAGATTTCGACCCGATTGGCAAAAAGGACGCCGGAGTCCCCATCCTCCAACACAATCACCCGGCGGGTCGAAGAGAGGACGGCCGGAATATCGGAGGCGACAAAGTTTTCCCCCTCCCCCAAACCGATCACCAAGGGAGGACTCCCGCGGCGCGCAAAATAGAGACGATCCGGCTCTTTTTCATTCAAGACAGCCAGCGCATAGGAACCTTCGATTTCGGCCAAGGCCTTTTGGAACGCCCTCGCCATCGGAATCCCGTCGTAGAGTCGCTGTTGAATCAGATGGCAAGCAAGTTCTGTGTCGGTCTCCGTCTTGATCGAATGGCCCTTTTTAGAGAGGTAGGCGCGGAGCTTGACGTAGTTCTCAAAAATCCCGTTATGAACCAGAACCACCGGGCCCGCCTTGTGGGGATGGGCATTCGTCTCCGAAGGGCGTCCGTGGGTTGCCCAGCGGGTATGGCCGATCCCGATCGTGCCGGCCGGGATCTCTTTTTTCAATTTGGATTCCAAGACGGCAAGTTTTCCGACCGTCCGGACAATCTGCAGCCCCTTCGGCCCGATCACCGCAACACCGGCGGAGTCATAGCCGCGGTACTCGAGGCGCCGGAGCCCTTCCACAAGGATCTTGGTCACCTCCCGCTTGCCAATATAACCGACAATCCCGCACATATTTACTTCCTCACCCGTTTCCGAACCCAACCGCTTATATTCTTTTGCTCGACGCGTGACAAGGCCAGCGCCTCTGGCGGGACATTCCGGGTCACCGTTGTCCCCGCCCCGATCCAGGCGCCTGCCCCAACCTTGACCGGCGCCACGAACTGGACGTCGCTCCCGACAAACACCTTTTTCCCCAACACCGTCTTGTGCTTCGCAAAGCCGTCATAGTTGCAGGTGATCG
>CAYYFU010000284.1:0-1783 GCA_964471095.1 uncultured Pseudomonadota bacterium | reverse complement strand
GATCGGGATGTGACAGGAGAGAAACGTGTCGGCGAGGGTCTCCAGCGGGTCCAGGATCTCTTTGACCTTCTCAGGCAAACCGCTGACCGCGATCCAGCCAAGTTTGAGGGCGGGAAGGGCAAACATCTTGGAGATCCCGTTCAGGGTGAAACAGAGGTTCGGGGTGGCGACCGCTGCGGGGCGTGGAAATGGCCCTTCTCCGAAATAAAATTCGGAAAAGACCTCATCACAGATCAGGGGGAGATCCTGGCGGTTGGCCCAGGAGACCAGCGACTCAATTTCGGCAACCGTTGCGACCGCGCCGGTCGGGTTGTTCGGGGAGATCAGGATCACCGCCCGGGTCCGGTTGTCCGCGAGATTGCGGATCGCCTCCAGGTGGATGGACCAGGAACGGTCTTCCTGGAGGGGGTAGGGGAGGAGTCGAATCTGAAGCAGCCGGGCGATCGGCTCAAAAAGCGGGTACGAGGGGTTGGGGATCAGGATATTATCTCCCGGACCGGTTAAAAGCGAAAAGAGGTAGAAGAACGATTCGCTCGTCCCCGCGGTGAGCAGGATGTTTTCCGGGTCGATCCGACATTTTTGGGAGCGATAATATTGGGCGATCGCCTTCCGGGCAATCAGCAATCCCTTCGGTTCGGGACGATACTCCTGGTTGAGGAAATATTTTCGGTAACGGGTCTCTAAAGTCGATCGGGGGAAGTGGAACCCCTGTTCATTCGGGTTGCCGGAAAAAAGACGCAGAATCTTTCTCTTTTTGCCCGTCAACCGCCGGTAGGTTTGTTCAATCCGGTTAATCGTCTCCATCCGCCTCTTTTGCCGCACTTGACAACAGTGATCAAGGCAGAGTTTAAGTCCCTTTATGTCTCACCGGGCCCTTGCCTTGAAGTACCGTCCCCAGACCTTTGAAGAGATTGTCGGTCAGGAAACGACCGTCCGGATCCTGAGGAATATTATTCAGGAGAAGAGGATCCATCATGCCTATCTCTTTGCCGGTCCCCGGGGGGTCGGGAAGACGACGCTCGCCCGTCTCTTTGCCCGCGCGCTCAATTGCGAAAAGGGGGAGACGGTTGAGCCGTGCGGCCGCTGTCGTTCCTGTCTGGAGATTGGGGAAGGGCGCTCCCTCGCCGTGCTGGAGATCGACGGGGCCTCCAACACCTCGGTGGAGGATGTTCGTGAACTTCGGGAGAAGATCCGCTATCTGGCGCCAGGCGGCCGGTACAAGGTTTATATTATCGATGAAGTCCATATGCTCTCGACCGCCGCCTTTAACGCCCTGCTCAAGACCTTGGAGGAACCTCCCCCCCATGCCCTGTTTATCTTGGCCACGACTGAGTCCCAGAAGCTCCCGACAACCATTCTTTCCCGCTGTCTTCGGTTTGACCTGCGGGCGATGACCGTTCCGCTGATCGTTGGGAGATTAAAGGAAGTCGCCAGCAAGGAATCGATCGCATGTGAGGAGGCCGCCCTCTTTGAGATCGCGCGGGAGGCCGCCGGCGGGATGCGGGATGCCTTGGGACTGCTCGATCAAGCCGCCTCTTATACCGACGGAAGGGTGACCCCGGCGGTCATTGAGGAGATTTTGGGAGGTTCGGTCAGGCGTTTTGTCGTTGAGCTGGCGGTGGCGGTCTTAAAAAGGGAGGGGGGAGAAATTTTGGCAGCGCTTCGTCGGGTCGCAGCGGCGGGGACGGAACCGCGTCGGCTGGCCCTGGAACTCCTCCAATTTTTCCGGAATTTGCTGGTGGCGCGGGTGACGGAGGATCCTTCCTATTTTGAGGCAACCCCC
>CAYYFU010000283.1:0-1808 GCA_964471095.1 uncultured Pseudomonadota bacterium | reverse complement strand
TTATTTTGATCGCTATCTTGGGCTGGATGATCGCTCCTGCTTTGAGGCGGTTTTCAGCGATCAAAAACGACCCCTCGCCAGCGAAAAAAAGTCGGAACTCGTTCACAAGAAAAACCGAATGCTGCTCGATTTGATCGCCCAAAAAAAGTTGCTGTTGCCGGGGGTCGAGGAGGCGATTCGCGCGTTGCAAGGCCGATATTATTTGGCCATCGTCTCCGGGGCCCTCAGGAGCGAGATCGAGGCGATTTTGAACCGTGCGAATCTGCGGAAACCGTTTCATCTGATCCTCGGGGCCGAGGAGATTTCCCATGGGAAACCGGATCCGGAAGGCTTTCTGGCCGCGATAAAACTGCTCAATCGGGATCATGTGCCTGAATCGGAAATCCTGCTCCCTCAGGAATGTCTGGCGGTGGAAGACTCCCCGTGGGGGATTGAGGCGGCGACGAAGGCGGGGGTGGCTTGTGCCGCGGTGACGACTTCGTATCCGGCTGAAAAATTAACGGGAGCGGGAAAAATTTTTAAAGATTTGCCGGAACTGCTTGCCCATTTACAGGCAGGAATCAACTGAATCAACTGAATTGACTTCATCCGATGAATTATTTAAACTCGCTCTGCTGATAAACAAAAGGGGTGACCTATGAATATGAAAAAGATCGGTGTGGTTGGTTTGCTGCTGTTTGTTGTGCCGTTTCTTTCCTGCATCAGCAGTTCGACGCGTGGTGCGTCCGGCGGCTCAAACACCACCTCGGATGTGGCGACCAACCTCGAGGCGGTCAGTGACAACTTCACCCCTGATTCACTCGCATCCGGCTCCGCCTCGAGTACCCTGAAAAGCCAGTCGGGCGGGGAGGACCCCTGTGCCGAGGCCACCGATCTTTACGACTGCCAGCCGATCCTGCTTCGGTTGTATCTGGATATGGCCCACATGTTTCTGGACATGACACAACAGATCGTCTCCGAAATCGGGACGGGGCTTGGCAGTGTGGCGGATGGGACCAGCGGGACTGAGACGATCGAGGGGGAGACGGTCCACTACTCCAAGGACTCCGCGACCAACTTTTCGCTCCTGATGGAGGGGGCCGCGGGACCGGTTGCCTACTTTGACGTCAACGAAACCGTCTATACGCTGAAAATGGATCTGGACAATCTGGAGGAAGCGGGGGACGCCTCGGGGCAACTGGAAATTGTGGTCAACTATGGCAGCGAAACCTCCTGGTCGATCCTGATCTTCATCGCGGGGATGGATTGCGATTCTTCGGATCCAAGGGCCCCTGAAAGGATTCATATCAACGTCTCACGGTCAGCCGATTTTTGGACCGGCAAGGCGATGTTTTACAACGGCCGTTGGCTGGAAGACGCGGTTTCGTGCTCCACGGCGGAAACCGATGCCCGATCAATCAATTTTTATACTGATTTCGTCGCGAACGAGGTCGCGGCCCGGGCGAGCGTTTACATGATGTCGCGCTCCAAGAGCGACCTCTCCGACATTGCCAATTTCGGGATGGATAATTTTTCGATCAATTTCTCCTCCACTCCGGGTAATACCTCAACCTATCAGAACCCTTTCTGTAATCCGGCCACCACGCTGGATGCGCTCTGGAATAACGACTGTGCCTCGCTGGATGCGGCGGTCGCCGCCCAGAGTTACGGTTCTGCCACGGACTGGATCCTCCCCAGCGAGTTTTATCTGAGGACGATCACTCTTCCCTCAAGCCTCTGAGGGTCTTCGGCTTGACCATTCGGCCCAATGTGATAGGCCAATGCACTTGCTGGGTCGGTAGCTCAGTTGGTAGAGCACTGCCCTTTTA
>CAYYFU010000282.1:0-1817 GCA_964471095.1 uncultured Pseudomonadota bacterium | reverse complement strand
ATTTAACCCGGTGCTCGGTCACCGTGGCTGCCGCCTCGGGATCACCTATCCGGAGATCTATGCGATGCAGGTCCGGGCAATCGTCGAGGCGGCCTGTGAGCTGATGAAAGAGGAAAAGTTGAAAGTTTTCCCGGAAATCATGATCCCGCTGGTCGGTCATGTCAATGAACTGAAGCGGATGCGGGAAGAAACGGAGGAGGTCTGTCAAAAGGTCCTGGCGGAACAACGGGTCACGCTCGATTATCATATCGGGACGATGATCGAGTTGCCGCGGGCGGCGATCACCGCGGATGCGATTGCGGAGGTGGCCGATTTCTTCTCGTTTGGCACCAACGATCTGACCCAGACCACCTTTGGCTTTTCCCGGGACGATGCCGGAAAATTTCTCCCGTTCTATGTGGACCGGGGGATCCTCCCTTTTGATCCGTTTGTGACCCTCGATCGCGAAGGGGTGGGTGCCTTGATCCGTCTGGCGGTCGAAAAGGGGAGGGGAAAGAAGGGGACCCTCAAGGTGGGGATCTGCGGAGAGCATGGCGGTGACCCTGCCTCCGTTGAATTTTGCCATCAAACCGGCCTTGATTATGTCAGTTGCTCTCCTTATCGGGTTCCTGTTGCTCGTCTGGCGGCGGCTCACGCGGCTATTAAGTATTCAGGTGGAGATACCGCTCTCCCCCCGAACCCCCCATCTGGAAAGCCATGAAAAGATCATTCGCTCCGCTTTGTCGGACGGAGTCAATCCGATCCTCCAAATGCTCGCTCACTCTGTTTTTTCTGATGCTCTTGCTTTATGGGTGTCCGGGGACTGTTTTTTTGGAGTTGGGGGGTCATTTTGCCGCCCCGATTTCCGTGGCGATCGATCCAGCCAATAACCGTGCCTATATCGTCAACTCGAATAATCGGGTCGAGTTTGACGGCGCCTCCCTCTCGATCCTCGATATCTCCAATCCGGCGTCGCCAACCCTTTTGGACGCCGCCGCCAATCCGATCTCGATCGCAAACTTTTCCGGTCAGGCCTACTTTGATGCCACCAACCGTCGTCTCTTCCTGCCGAACCGCGCCTCCGACGGGGCGACCGACACCAACGATAATCTGCTCCGGATCCATCTGGATGAAACCTCCGCCTCGTTCGGAACCGTGGAAAGTTTTGCGGTCGGCGAGGACCCGTTTGGAGTCAGTTGTTGCGATCCCTCCGGACGGGGCCTGTTGGTGCAGGGGGGAGGGAGTCTGCTCTCTTTTGATCCCAACGATCCGTCCAGTTCCAGCACCCTCTCCCTTCAGATCACTCTCTCGACCGGACTGGTTTCCGGAAAAAATGCCACGGAGGTGGCGGTTTCCGGCGGACAGGCGTTCGTCTCCCATATCGGCGGTCGGATTTATGTGGTGAATACCGCGGAGCTTGGGACCAGTGCCCAGCCGATTGATTATGTTTTGACCAACGCCGGTGTTCCCCGCGGGGTCGCTAGTGACGGCACGAACCTTTACTTTGTCGATGCGACGACGACCGCCCCGGTCGTTCGTGTCGTGCCGCTCGCCTCGATCCCGCCGGTGGATCCGGACACCACGTTTCAGGAGGTCGATGTCACCACCCTCCAGTCGGCGACCGTTGCCGTCGGGACCGATCCGAACGAGATCATCCTGTTCGGCGGCAAGGGGTATCTCTCCAATCGAGGGGGAGATTCGGTGACGGTCCTGGATCTGGCGAGTGTTGCCGTGGAGGCGACGATCACGGTGGGGGACGAGCCGTTCGGGATGGCCGCCTTCACCGGCGCCGACGGCGTCAATTATCTGTACGTGACCAACCTCGCCGGAAATTCCGT
>CAYYFU010000281.1:0-1847 GCA_964471095.1 uncultured Pseudomonadota bacterium | reverse complement strand
TAAATTCGCGGATCTCCTGGAATGATCGATCCTTCCAATCGAGGAGGACCTTGGCGTCCGTTTCACTGATGGTCCTCCCATACAGAAAATTCTTCATAAATGGATCCATATGGTCGATATCGATAATGACCTCCCAAACATCCCGATAGGGCGCCTCCACAATAAAATCAGCCTCGGCGACATAGACTCGGTTATCGATCGCCCTGACCTCCATATGGATTTTCTTCAAATCTTTATTTGGCGCTGTGGTTTCAGAGGAAACGGGGGATGACATGGAGAGATTCAAAAGAAGGGGGGTGAATGATAAAAACCAGAGAATCCTTCTCATGCACTCCACCGCTATCAGGCCGCAAAAAAGGAGGCAACCTTTTTGAGGAGAGGACGATGATAGACTTGAAATGCTCATCGGCCCAATTCATAGCCTTTCTGCCGTTCTTCCGTTAGGCGTCGCCCTTGGTCGGACGTTTTTATCGACCGCTTCGCGCGTCGTCCCTTCGAGACTGATAGCCCGGATGGGGTGGCTCTCACCCGCGATGCTCCTCTTTTTCAGTGGAGCTTCCAAGGGTTGCGGGGCGATGGGGCCGGCCCCCTACCCCTCGGATGGCGGCACCGACGGACCCGCTCCGTCCCTGATGGGAGATGGGTCGGTGCCGGCGGATGCAGGGGGAGACCGTCCGCCCTGCCGTACGTTTGTCTATATCCCCTACACCACGGACGCCGGACGCGCCGAGGATACCTACCTCTGCCCCTGCGATCCTGAACTCCTCACGGATCTGGAGTGGGTTCGAAAAAATTGCAAAGAGATCAGGTAGCGGACGGCTACCTAACGGTCATGGAATCCTTTTCAAACCGGGCAGGATGTCAAACCCGCCGTCAAAAGAGAGGATTGTTTCGATCTTGAGCCGCTTCATTTGGGCGGCGTGAATGGCGTCTCTGGCCGACAAACGGGGATAGCGCAACACCAGATCCTTGGCATCGAAAACGTCCTCCTTGGTGACGGGAAAAATTTCCTCGACTAGGCCCTGAAGGGCGTCAAAGGCAATCTGAATATCGTTGTGCCTGCCGATCGCCGAATAGCGGTGAACAAGTTCCTGAAAAACCTCCGCGTTCGTTACCAGCCGGGCCTTCTCGTCGGCGAGTTGTTGCAGGAGGGCGATGGTCCGGTGTTTGTTCGGATGTTCCGCCCCAGTGAAATAGATTGGAACATTGGAATCAATGAAGATCATCAGGAAAGATACCCCTTCTCGATCTCGGCAAGGATCTGCTCAATATCTCCCGTCGGGAAATTGTAGCGGCTGTATTTCCGGATATGATCCAGCTTCTGCTGGACCGATTTTTGGCTGTGGGTGAGGGTTAGCCGCCGGAGCGCCTGCCGCACCCACTCGCCGAGGCTCAAACCGGCCTCCTTCGCAAGCATTTGAAATGTCTTGTATTCTCGCGGTTCAATCAGAACCTGAAGCCGCTTACTCATGGGATGAGTATAAATGACTCATCGGGGAAGTCAAGAGAACCTGCACCTCACAAACGCTCTACCACCAAACTGACTCCCTCGCCGCCACCGATGCAGAGCGAGGCGAGACCGCGCTTCTGGTTGGTATCGATGAGGGAATAGAGCAGCGTCGTCAGGATGCGGGCACCGCTCGCGCCGATCGGGTGGCCGAGCGCCACCGCCCCTCCGCGGATATTCACACGGTCCTCCTTAAGGCCCAACAGCCGGTTGTTGGCCAAGGCGACTACGGCAAACGCCTCGTTCAATTCGTAGAGGTCGATATCCGAAGGCTCAAGCTGCAAGTCGTTCAGGTTTTTCTTGATCGTTCCAGATTGAAAAGCAAGCTGATCATGCAGGT
>CAYYFU010000280.1:0-1879 GCA_964471095.1 uncultured Pseudomonadota bacterium | reverse complement strand
TTACGCGATTCTGGACAAGAGAACGATGCTCCTGCAATGCGCAAGCGCCGGACATCCGCCGTTGGCCTGGGTGAGGGGAAAGGTGGGAACGGTCGAATGGGTCAAACCGGAAGGGATTGCGATCGGCATTTCCCGAAACGGGAGTTGGCCGCTGATCCGCGAGGAAAAAGAGATTGCTCTGGAAGACGGCGATCTGGCGATTTTTTACACCGACGGGATCACCGAGGCGAGGGATCGAGTGGAGACTTATTTTGGCCGCGACCGGCTGGCCCTGGTGGCTCAACAGGCGGTTTCACGGGGGGCATCGGCTAAAGCTCTTTTAACCGCCTTGGAGAGCCAATTGGCCTCCTTTAGCGGGGATCTTTCCCAAGGGGATGATATGACTGCGGTGGTTCTGCACCGGACCGGAAGAGACCAACCGGTGCGGCAAGGAGGGTGAGATGAGCGATTTTAACCTTGAGGTTCATTTGCCGGCAACGCGGTCCGATGCCGCGATCATCCGTCTGACCGGCTCGCTGGATTCCCTCTCCATGGCGGATTTGGAAAAGACGCTCCGTCAGCTCGTTCAAGAGAAACGGTTGCATATCATCGTCAGCTGTCAGCGGTTGAAATTTGTCTCGAGCGCCGGGATGGGGCTCTTTCTCGGGATCTTGGGGGAGATTGAGAAACAAGGGGGGAGCCTCTCCTTTGCCCAGATTGCCCAGCCGGAGGTCCATGATGCGATGAGCCTGTTGGGACTCTTTGACGTCTTTCCGGTGTTTGACCAGGAGGCGGATGCCCTGAAGAAGGGGCATTAACCGACGATGAGTCGAGCCGAACTTCCGATCCAGCAGACCTTTTCTTGTGACTCCCAGGCGTTTGAGAGGATCCGGGAGTTTGTCCGTCAACATGCCTCCGAATCCGGGTTCAACCGGACCGACACCGGCCGGTTGGTGCTGGCGGTGGACGAGGTCTGCTCCAATATTGTCAAGCATAGCTATCATTTTGAACCGAACCACAAGCTGGTTGTCTCCTGGCATGATCAAGCGGAAAGTTCCGTGGTGGAGATCGAGGATGACAGCCCGGTCCCTTACCTCCCCTCTCCCGCCGATTTTGACTTGCCGAGCAAGATCAAGTACCGTCATGCCAACGGTTACGGAAAATACCTGATTCGAAAAGTCGTGGATGATGTCCAGTTTCAGACGATCCCCGGCTCGCATAACAAGGTCTCGCTGATCAAGTTCCGGAGCGGGCAACCTCAGGCCAAAAAACGGGAAGCGGTGATGAATCCGTATGACCTGGCCCGGAGTCGCGCCCTCTCGCTGTTGACCCTGTTTGAGCTCTCCGAAAACCTGGCGCGGCAAAAATCGATCGAAGAGGTCCTGAAGATTTTTCTCTATGCCGTGATGGGGAGACTGACCACTCAACCGGTGGCCCTGTTTGCCCCCCTCTCGTCCGCCTCCCCTTTTGTGATGGCCGGTCAGATGGGGATCTCTTCCCGCTTGGCGGTGCATGAGTTGGCCCTGCCGCGTCATGGCTGGGTGGTGGAGACCCTCTGGGCGCAGCGGGGGCCCTTTTTGGCGGATGAATTCCGGAGACTCAAGATTCCGAAAGAGGAACAGGAGACGCTGGACCAGATCCATGCGGCCTTGTTGATCCCGCTGTTTATCCTCAACCGACTCGTCGGGATTTTGGCGTTGGGGCCCAAACGGAGTGGGCAGGCGTTTTCCGAGGAGGATGTGAACCTGATGGGGTTGTTGGGGAGCTACGTCCTGTTGCTTAAAGAAAATATCGAGCACGGGATGCAGCTTTCCGGGGCGGTGCCGGCACGGGAGACCGGGGAGTTGCGGGCGGCGACCCGGGCGGCGGTCGCCCGGTTGGCAAAAACTTCCCGGGAATG
>CAYYFU010000279.1:0-1887 GCA_964471095.1 uncultured Pseudomonadota bacterium | reverse complement strand
GATCCCGGCGGCGGAGGCCCACGCATGGGGTCTGGTGAATCAGGTCGTGAAGGCAGAGGCGTTGTCCGGTTCGCTCAACATGCTGGCTGAATCGTTGGCGGCGGCGCCGATTGCCCCCCTCACGCGCGGCAAGCGGGCGGTGCAACAGGGGAAGTCGCTGGAACAGATGGGAAAGGAACTGCTCGGGCTGTTGGAAAAGAAATAAAGAAAATTACGGACGGAGAATCGGGAGCTCTTTCCCGGCGAGTCTTTCGAAATCCTCGACATTCCAGGTATAGAGCGCCTCGGCCTTTTTTTTGAGCGCCGCCTGCAGGATCAGGGCGTCGTAAATCGCGCCGCTGCGAAGATTTCGCTCACGGACTCTTCGAATGGCGGCTCGATAGTCCATCGCGGTCAGCTCCACGACGGTGAACCAACGGGTGAGGTTCTCCTCGATCATCTTTTCGGCATCTTCCGGTAGGATCCGGGGACTCATCGGGTAAGCCGTGAGGTTGGCATAACATTCCGCCAGGGAATGGGCTGAAACCGCCCCCTTAACATCCCCCTTCCTGATTTTTTGCAAGGTGGAGACAGATCGCTCGTGATGGACGTGTGAGGAGATCATCGCGGCGGTCAACACCGATGTATCGGGTAGGATCACAGAAATTTTTTGATCCGTTCCTCTCGCTGTTGCCGGATGAAATCCGGGATGGAGATGGAGGGCGCCTTATTGGGCACGGCGACCAAAACCCCCCCCTTGTTGACCAGTTTTGCCCCTTGGGGCACCGGCTTCAGGATGATCCGGTCCGGTTCCTCGATCACCTCGAATTCACTCCCCCCCGCCAATCCGTGGTGTTCGCGGACCTCCTTGGGGAGAACGATCCTTCCCTGCCGGTCGATCGGGATCCTGATCCGCTCGGTCGCCATGAAGAGAGAATACGACTCTTTGTGCCACAAGTCAATGGTGTTATATTATGCCATTTATAGATGGTATTACTGGGCGAGGGCGACCCGGATCTTCTGTTTGGCCCCTGCCTCCAGCTGGCGGGCCCGTTCGCGGGAAATATTATATTTGGTGCCGATCTCCTGCAGGGTTGCCGGTTCATCACTCATCAACCGATGCTCCACAATGAACCGTTCGCGGGGATTCAGGCGGGTGAGCGCCTTTTGCACGGAGGTCTTGACGAGTGACCGTTCCTCGGCCCGGGCCAGCTCTTCTTCCTGGTTATCGGAGGCAGTCATCCGGTCGAGTCGGGTCGTCGGGTTCTCCTCGGAGAGTGGTTCGTCCAGGGAGATGTCATGCGGGATCTTGTGGAAAAATTTTCGTTGTAGCTTGGTGGTGCCGATCTTGACGAGGCTCCAGCTCTTCAGGATAAAATTCTGAATAGTGGCGCGGATCCACCAGACGGCATAGGAGAGAAAACGAACTCCCTTGCGCGGATCAAACCGCTTTACCGCATGCATCAGACCGATGTTTCCCTCTTGAATAAGATCCGCGATCCGGATCCCATAGCCGGAATATTCATAGGCGATCTTGACGACGAAACGGAGGTTCGAGGTGACCAGCTTGTGGGCCGCTTCAACATCCCCCTGTTCCTGAAAACGGCGGGCGCACTCCCGCTCCTCCTCCGGTTTGAGGAGGGGGAACTTATTGATCTCCACCAAATAGGCGGATAAGGAACCTTGGGGGACGGGCAAGTTGCTCATGAGCCGCTGACACCTCCACTTTCCTTGAATATATTCATCGGCTTGAGTCCTGTCAAGATGGGGTGCGGGGATGCCTCCGGCTTGACACCTCCCCAAACGGTGCTTAATATCCCGCGAGAATCATTTAATTTTTTGTCTTTTTAAGGAGGGGTTATGAAGCGGAGGCTTGGTTGGGTGATCGGGTTTGTCTTGATCAGCCCG
>CAYYFU010000278.1:1557-1914 GCA_964471095.1 uncultured Pseudomonadota bacterium | reverse complement strand
GTCGTCGTCCCGACGCGCATCAACGAAGCGATATCGACCGCAGGCGGGATCCCGATCCGGTTGAAATTGGCCGCGACGCCAACGGCAAGATCCGGATCCTCGGAAAATTCCGCATCCCCCGTCGCATACGGGTGATCGCCCAAGAGGTTGACGACGAGACGCGTCCCGACCAGCGGGGCGTCGTTGTTGTTGAAGGTGTTCCGGTTGGAACCCTCGTTCATGACATGGAGCGAATAGTTCAGTTTCCCCTCCACGATCCGACCATGCAGGTTTACGCCGAGGTCCCGCTCCAGCCCGAAGACGTCGTTGGTGATCGTCCGGTCGATCCACTGATTCTGGGAATCGCTCACCAGCGTG
>CAYYFU010000278.1:0-1547 GCA_964471095.1 uncultured Pseudomonadota bacterium | reverse complement strand
CAGCGTGTCGAACGAGAATGGCACCTTGAACTGCCCCGCCTGCAGTTCAATCCCGTTGCCGAAGTCGTAGTTCAGGTAACCGTCGCGCAGATTCGGTCCGGTCTGGGGAAACGCCTCCGCGACAAGGTTCGTGACCCCGCTCAAGACCTCAAGTTCAAAACGGTAAGTCAGCTCCTTGCCAAAGGCGTTGCCCCAAAAGTTCAGCCGCCCCCTCGGAAATTGAAAGCCATTGGCCGCCCCGGCGCCGTCTACGTCAAGAAACTGGTATTGGAACTGGAGGAGCGTGCCGATCTTGAGGGCAAAATCGCCGTCTTCGGATTCAAGGGCGAAACCGTTTTTGTAACCCCCATTCATCGCCTGCACGGCAGGCGGCAGGGTCAGGAGCGAGAGGACACCCAGCATGATTTTTTTCATCCCTGCCTTCTGGCCGGAATTTCTGTGGCTGTCAAGCAACTGTCGGTAACTTTTCGGTTACGAGCCGCCGTTTCAAAAATGACAACTTGACAGCATGGGAGGGAAAAATACACTTGCCACGAATGAAAATTCTCTTTGTTTGCGAATACAACGCCTGTCGGAGTCAGATGGCGGAGGGGCTGGCGCGATATCTCCTTCCGAAGACGGTTTCGGTGCATAGCGCCGGACTCTACCCTGGCGAGGTCAATAGCCTAACGATTGAGGTCATGGGGGAAATAGGGATCGATATTTCCACCCATCGATCGAAATTACTTAAAGTTGTTGAAGCGAGTCACTTCGATTATGTGATCGTCTTGGCGGAACCTGCCGTCCAGCCGACTCAGTACTTGGACGCGCGTCATCATCTCGAATGGCTCTATCCGGATCCGGCAAAAACGGAGGGGAATCCTGAGACGGTCAAGGCGGCGATTCGGAAGGTTCGCGATGAGCTGAAGGCGCAGATCGAGGAATTTTTCCTAAAATGAAATACGGAATTATCGGAAATTGCAAAACAGCCGCTTTAGTCGATGCCCAGGGAAGCATCGAATGGTGCTGTCTCCCGAGCTTCGCGAGCCCCTCCATCTTCGCCAGGATCCTGGGCAATGAGGGGGGCCATTTTCAGGTCTCTCTTGCCGGCGCCGCAAAGATTGCGCAGGTCTATCTGCCCCAAACCAATATTCTCCAGACGGAGTTTGACGACGGCGAAAACGCCTTTGCCCTGCTCGATTTTATGCCTCGCTACCGCGAAGGAGAGAACTACCGAAGGCCTATCGAGATCATCAGGATCTTGAAACCGCTGCGCGGCCGGCCTCTGCTCAAGGTTTCCTTTCAGCCCAAAATGAACTACGCCCGAGGCGGGACGAGCGTTCGGGAGAGAGAGTCGGTTATCACCGCCTCCAGCGGCCTCGAAGGCCTCTTCCTCTACTCCAGCCTCCCCCTGAAGGGGATTCAGGCAGAAAGTCCCTTGCCACTGGAGCGGGAGGAGTACCTGCTTCTCACCTACCACGAAAAGATCGAGCCCCCCACGCTCGCTTATGCACACGAGATGTTTGAAAAGACGAAAACCTACTGGGAGACCTGGTCGGGCCATTGCC
>CAYYFU010000277.1:0-1942 GCA_964471095.1 uncultured Pseudomonadota bacterium | reverse complement strand
GCGTGCATAGCCAGATCGAGCATCTCTTTGCCTTGTTCAAGATGGCAAGACAGTGGGGAGAGGGGAAGGTCGTGGTGCATGGTTTTTTGGATGGGCGCGACACCCCCCCCAAGAGCAGTCAGGAATACCTCCGACGGTTGATGGAGGAAATGAAGGCAGCCGGGACCGGCGAGATCGGGACTCTGGTCGGCCGCTACTACGCAATGGACCGGGACAAGCGGTGGGAGCGGGTCCAGATCGCCACTGAGGCGCTCGTCGAGGGAAAGGGAGAGCGGCACGAGGACCCGATCCGGGCGGTCGAAGAGGTCTATCAACAACACGTGACCGATGAGTTCATCAAACCGATTGTCTTCGGCAAAAATAACCGGATCACCGACGGCGACTCGGTTATCTTTTTCAACTTCCGCCCCGACCGGGCCCGCGAACTGACCCAAAAACTGACCGAAAATCGAAAGGTTCATTTTGTCTGTTTCACCCAGTACGACGAGACCTTCAACCTGCCGGTCGCCTTCCCTCCCGACAAGCCGAAACGGGTCTTGGCCGAGATCTTGAGCGAAAGGGGGATCGCGCAATTTCACACCGCCGAGACCGAGAAGTACGCCCATGTGACCTACTTTCTAAACGGGGGGGTCGAACGACCGTTCCCGCTGGAGGAGCGTTTGCTGGTCCCCTCCCCCAAGGATGTCCCGACCTACGACAAGAAACCGGAGATGAACGCCTCGCAGGTCACCGACGAGGCGATCAAGAAGATCCGGGCCGGCTGTCCGGTTGTGGTGATCAACTACGCGAATCCCGATATGGTCGGCCATTCGGGCGACCTGAACGCCACGATCAGGGCGCTTGAGGTGATTGATGAATATCTCGGCAAATTATCGCAGGAGATCCTTGTGAAAAATGGGACGATGATCATCACCGCAGATCACGGCAACTGCGAGCAGATGCAGGACGCCAAGGGGGGGCCTCACACGGCGCACACCACCAACCCGGTGCCGTTTCTCCTCATCGGAAAATCATGGCAGACGATCTGCCTCCGTTCCGGCGGCGGGCTTCAGGATGTGACCCCGACAATCCTCAATATTTTAGGAATTCCCGAACCGCCCGAAATGACCGGCAAGTCGTTGATTATTGAGGCTTGACAAAAAAACCGAGTCGTTTCCGATGCGGTACCAGCTACATCAATAAGTAACTGATATTATTAGTTTTTATGAATCTCTTTCCCAAAAATCAGGTCCAAAAAACCGGGCGGAATGGCCGACCCCTAAGGAGTTCAGGGGGTTAGACGAGGGGGGTACCATCCCTCTCCCACCGGGCTATGATCCCCTTGTGGAGCGATTTATGGAACTCAATCCAAAGACACCATGGGATCTTCCGCTGGATGACCCCTCCCCGCTTACGGGAGACCGGGAGGTCGATACCGTTGTGGTCGGCGGGGGCTTTACCGGGTTGGCGCTTGCCTATCATCTGAAGCGCCTCGATCCACGCCGCGAGGTGGTTTTGTTGGAGGCGAATAGGATCGGCGCCGGGGCGAGCAGCCGGACCGGCGGGATTCTGATGAACGGGACCTCCTCCGACGACTATCCAGGAACCGACCGGGCAATTGACACCATCTCCGAGACGATCCGCCGCGAGGGGATCTGCTGCGAATTGCGGCTCGGGGGCTGCCTCGAGATGGTCTGGAACGATCATGGTTCGCTGGTGCCGGTCAATACGGTCTCCGGGGGTGACTTCCATCCAACGCTCTATCTGCAGGGACTGAAAAAGGGATGCCGGCGACAGGGGGTCGCCCTGCACGAACAGACACCGGTCCTGGGGATCACGTCCGACGGACAGATCCTCCTCGAGACACCGACCGGTAAGATAGCGGCCGTACAGGCAATCTTCTCCACGAACCATCAAATCCTGAAACCGATCGGGATCGCCTCGCAGTTCACCCCGTACAACA
>CAYYFU010000276.1:0-1947 GCA_964471095.1 uncultured Pseudomonadota bacterium | reverse complement strand
GGTAGCGCACCTGCTTTGGGAGCAGGGGGTCGCTGGTTCAAATCCAGTCTCCCCGACAGTGTTTAGGCGGTTTTTGCCGTTCGAAGAGGAACCCGCCCCAAAAACTCGTCCTGGGAGAAATCGTCAACCTGAATCGCATCGAGCCGCAATTCCTCGGTTTTCTTCAGGTGGGCCGCCTCTTCGTTGGTAATAATCCCCGCCTTCAACGCCTCGACCACCAACACGGCCGGTTTCGCCTTGGCGAGTTTCTTTTCCTTAACCGCCTTCCGGATTTTCTTCTCGATCGCCTCCGCCTCTCTCACCGCATTAAAGGCTCCATCCAAACGGTGGAGTGCCTCCCCTTCCCTCTTCGGAATATAAATCCCTTCCGTCATCCGATCACGCAATGCCCGATCATGCTGGAGCCGAGAGGCGATCTTGTGGGAGACCTCATCGGGGGATTCGTCACTGAAGGAATTAATATGGGACCACCAACGAACCAGGCCACGAAACAGCCAGTCAAAACCGGGGACGCGCAGATTTTCAAACAGGCCGTCAAAGGCGATCTGAATCCGCGCAAAGGCGAAATCCATGCAATACCGGACAAACGACCAGTCCTCTTTTTTCCGCCCCTCCGCTTCGTAGCGGCGGAGGGTGGCAAGCCCCAGATACATCCAGGAAAGGATATCGGCAAACCGGCCGGTGATCTTTTCACGGACCTTGAGCTTCCCCCCCAAGGCAGCCATCGCGATATCCGCCATGATTGCAAAAGAGGCGGAGGTCCAGATCAGTTTCCTCTCGTAACGGGCCGTTCGACTGAACGAGATCGGGATCGCCAGATACCCGCGGGTCAGGCTCAATAGGGTCGCACGGAAAGAGTTCCGGACGACATGGCCCACGTGACCCCAGAACGCCTGATCAAAGGCGGCCAAGTCCCGCTTGGCGATTGCATCAACTTCAGGAAAGGCGTAAGGATGCGCCCGCATCGCCCCCTGACCAAAGATGATCAGGGTTCGGGTCATGATGTTCGCCCCCTCCACCGTAATCGTAATCGGCGTCCCGATATAAAGATGGGCCAGAAGGTTGCGCGAACCTCGGGAAATCGCCTGTCCTCCCTGAATATCCATCGCATCATTGATGATCTTGCGGGCAAGCTCCGTGGCGTTGTATTTGGCCATGGCCGTGATTACCGAAGGCTTGATCCCCTGATCAATGGCGCCGCAGGTAAACCTCCGCATCGCCTCCAATAAATAGTTGAAGGCCCCGATCCGGCCTAACGGCTCCTCGATCCCCTCAAATTGGCCGATCGGCACCCCGAATTGTCGACGCACCGCTGCATGGCCCGTTGCAACCCGCGTCGCCAGCTTGGCCCCGCCGGCGCACTGCGCCGGAAGCGAAATCCCCCGTCCTGCCGCCAATGACTCCATCAACATCTTCCACCCCTTGCCGGCCATCTCCGGGCCCCCAATAATGGCGTCGATCGGCACCACCACATCCTTCCCTTGAGTCGGGCAATTGTAAAAAGGGACCCCCAACGGATCATGCCGGCGCCCGATGACTACCCCCTTAACGCCGCTGGGAATCAGGGCACAGGTGATCCCGACATCCGGTCCCTTGCCGAGCAGATTGTCCGGGTCCTGAAGCTTGAACGCGATACCCTGAAGGGTCGCGATGGAGGCGAGCGTGATCCATCGTTTGTCCCAGTTGAGTTTCAAAGACAGCTTGCCGTCCGGTCCCTTGAAGACAGTCCCGCTCGCCCGAATCGAGCCGGCATCGCTCCCTGCCGTTGGCTCGGTGAGCGCAAAACAGGGGATCTCCTCACCGCTGGCCAGTTTCGGGAGATACCTCTTCTTCTGCTCCTCGGTGCCGTAGTGAACCAGGAGCTCTGCCGGTCCGAGTGAATTGGGGACCATCGCGGTCACGCAAACCGGGACGGAGCGGCTGGCGAGCTTCTGCACGACCGCGCTG
>CAYYFU010000275.1:0-1964 GCA_964471095.1 uncultured Pseudomonadota bacterium | reverse complement strand
CGCAGGCCGGGTGAGGGCTGCCTTTCTCATGACCCTCCTCGATATCATCACCGACCCCCTCGCGGTGCGAGGCGACCAATGGTTTCTCGGAAAAATCTTCTACTACCCCGACGGCGGGATCTATTTCGGCGTCCCGCTCTCCAATTTCGCCGGGTGGTTCGTCGTGGGACTGGTGATTTTTTTTATATATTCGCTTGTGGAACGCCCTCTCCCTCACCCCCAGCCCCTCTCCCGTATACGGGAGAGGGTGGCCGCAGGCCGGGTGAGGGCCCTTCCCGGCCCCCTCTTCTACCTCTCGATCATGCTCTTCAATCTGGTGATCACCTTTTGGATCGGGGAGTGGGTGCTGGGGCTGACCGGATCGTTCCTCATTGCAACCGTCGGTATGACAATGTTGGTTCGAAATCGGCGGAATTCCGGATTGACATAAATATGCGCGTATCGTATGCTTAAATGCGATGAAACGAACCACCCTCGTATTGGATGACGACCTGTTCCGCCAGATCAAGCAGGAGGCGGCCCGGCAGGGGGAGACGCTGAAGGCGTTTCTTAACTCCCTGTTGCGGCGCGTCTTGGCTGCGAAAAAACCGGCAAAGCCGTACAAACTGGAACTTCGCCCGTTCAAAAACCTGCTCAGACCGGGCATCAATATTGCGGACCGTAATGAGCTTCATGAAATCATGGACGGTCGTCGTTGAAGGCGATTGACACGAACATTATCGTTTATGCCCTCGACGAGGGTTCTCCTCAACATGCAACGGCGTCGCAACTTCTCAAGAATCTGGCGGAAGGTTCAGCTCCATGGGCTGTTCCGTGGCCCTGTCTTTACGAGTTTTTGCGTGTCGCGACACATCCCGCCATCAGCCCGATGCGAATCACCATGAAACAGGCGTGGGAAAGGATCCAATCGATCCTTGCCTCCCCTCCCCTGATGCTCCTCCATGAAACGGAGAGGCACAAAGAGATCCTCGAATCTCTCATTCAAGGCGCTGATCTGTCGGGCAACCTGATCTTCGACGCCCATATCGCGGCGCTCCTGATGGAACATGGCGTCCACGAAATCATCACGGCAGACCACGACTTCCGCCGGTTCCCGCAACTGACCGTCACGAATCCATTTCAGGGTTAGGTGACCGGCGATCGGCGGTTCAATCAAGTTGTGCGTCATCCTATTTAAGGTTGGGACGGCGGGGTATTTGACGGGGGGAGTTGGTTTGGGTCATTGAGCCACTTCGGGCTGAATCCGCCAGGCCAAGTGTTCCGGGTTGTCGTAGGCAAGCCAGACCATGGCGGCAATATCTTCACTGGCCGCATCAGGCATAAAGTAGAGCATTTTTAAAAAAGAGTCTTTTGTCACCGCTCCGCCCGAGCCGTTGAAACGGCGCTGGTCGATCTGATCGCACGGCCGTCCCGCCTGCCGGCACTGTTCCTCTTCCGAGCGCGGCTTCGCCCTCGCCAAAGCAAGCACCTGCTGGTAGCGCTCTTCAGGAATCAAACCAAATTCCCGCAGAAGTTTGAATCGCTTAAAGAATGTCTTTGAAAAATAGTGGTCTCGACCAGCAAAGTATTCCGATCGGTCCCAAAGGGTATCGCCGGTCACCTTCCACCAACGGTGGACAATTTCCGCCTCTTTAAGCAACCTTTGCTGACCGATAACGGTCCGAAAAGTATCCTGCATTTGGCGAAATTCGTCGGGGGTCAGATCAAGGTGAAAAGGTTTTATCTCTCCATCAAAGAAATCGAGGAGCCCAAAACGGACCTGTTGTCCTTTGCCGTCAGTGTTCTCAAAGCCTTTTCCAAGCTTTAAAAGCCGCGTAGCAATCGCGCGTCCCTCCTTGGAATTGGCGGGCGCCTCGAAAACCATCTGACCAACCCAGGGAAGTTCGAGAAGTCTCAATGTTCCCCTCTTCGGGTCGTTTTTTACATGGAAACAGGGGGGCTTCTTTTCGGACGGCAGGCCGTAC
>CAYYFU010000274.1:0-1968 GCA_964471095.1 uncultured Pseudomonadota bacterium | reverse complement strand
GCGCAGCCCTGATTCCCCACATAGAGGACGCGCCTTGTGCCGTAAAGCACCTCAATCACGTTTTGACCTGGCGCAAGCCGCGATACCGTTCTCAGCATGGTCATGAATTGAGTCCCCTTTCTTTTAAAAGTTTCGGCAGGGATCCAAAATAGTTGCGGATGAATTTTCCCCTCTCACCCTCGTAAGGCAGTGGGGACGCAAAAATGAGTAGTTGAATTTCGATAACTTTCGAAATATGCTTGTTTTAGATGAAAAAAATCGAAACAATCTGGCATCACCTCTTGAACGAGGCGCTAACTCGAAAGGTCTATCGACATACCCAGCAGGAGCTGGCCCGCCGTTTTCGTTTTTCATTGAGCACGGTTCACCATGCCCTGAAAATTCCCGTCCAAATGGGAGCGATCCGGAAAGAAAGCAAGTTTTTCCTCCTCCAGAATTTCAAAAAATTGCTCTACTACTGGGCCAGCGTGCGAGCCCTGCAACGCGACATCGTTTATCGGGCCTCCATCGATAAGCCGATTGGCCAGATTAAGGGAGAGGCGCTTCCCGATTCGGTTTTTGCGGGTTATTTTGCCGCGCACCACCACCTGGGCGAGGCGCCGGCGGACTATGAGAAGGCCCATTGGTACCTTGCCCGAGAGGACCAGCAAAAGGCCCGGGAGAGATTCCCGCAAACGCCCCGGTCAAAACGGACTCCGAACGTTTTTTTTCTTCTCAAGCCGGACCCGTTTCCGTGTGACGGCCCCTATACGACCCTGCCGCTCACTTTTGTGGACATCTGGAACCTTGACGATTGGTACGCGCAGGATTTCATCAAGGCGCTTGAGGAAAAAATAGATGGCCTTCTATCATGATCTGATCACCCAAGAGAGCTGGGAGGAACTCAAACGCCTCTCAAAAACGATCCGGTTCGTCCTGATCGGGGGATGGGCGGTCTACCTTTACACCAAGGCGTTGAAATCGAAAGACATCGATATCCTGACCGATTACGACCAGCTTCCTCTCCTGCGTGAAAATTATTCCCTCTCCAAAAATGAACGCCTGAAAAAATACGAGGCGAGAAAAGGGCCGGTTGAAATCGATATTTATCTCCCTCATTTTTCTCTTCTGGGCATCCCGGTGGAGGTGCTCCAAAAGAAAACGCACCTGTACGAGGGGTTCACCCTGGTCACCCCGGAAACGCTTCTGGTTTTAAAGCTGTATGCCCTTTCCCAACGGGGCCGGACCCCCAAGGGGAGGAAGGATTTCCTGGACATCGTTTCCCTTTTCGATGCCCAAAAAATTTCCGGGGCCGTCGTTCGAAAGATGTTGAAGGAGTACTCTCTGGAGACGGTGTGGGAGAACTTTCTGGAGCACCTGGCGGAACATCGCCAGGTTGAAGAGCTGGGGATCAACCGTCATCAGTTTGCGCGGATCAAAAAGAGAATGACCGCGGAAGAGACCGTGTGAAGCGCGCTAAAGGCGGGCGATACCGATTGACAAGGCCGCGGTGCAATACTATCCGAACACGATGAAGCAACTCCTCAAAGACCTGGTCGCCTTTAAGAGTTTCCGTCCGGACGAGATCAATCGCTGTGCGGACTACATCCACCGGTATCTGCAGGAACACCGCGTCCCTTGCGAAGTGATCACGAATGAAGGGCTCAAAATCTTGGTCGCGACGATCGGTCAGGGAGACCGCTGTCTGATCCTGAATGCCCATATCGACGTGGTCGAAAATGACCCAAAAAAGTTTGTGCTGCGGGAGGAGGGGGACCGGCTCTACGGGCCGGGCCTCTTTGACATGAAGGGGTCCGCCGCGGTCCTGATGGAGCTCTTGGCGGAGACCGATCCCCGGAAGCTCCAGGGTCGGATCATGGTCCAGTTTGTCCCGGATGAGGAGGTCGGTGGGGATAAAGGGACCGCCTATCTGGCCAAAAAGGGGTATCGGGGAGAAATGGTCGTCTGTTGTGAACCGACCCATTTGAA
>CAYYFU010000273.1:0-1991 GCA_964471095.1 uncultured Pseudomonadota bacterium | reverse complement strand
GTTGGGGGGGCTCTTCTTTTTTCTGCATTCCTTCTACCAACCGAAGGCGGTGGAGCTCAAGAGTCAACAGACCCGGGAAGAGGCGCTCCGGATGGAAAAAGAGGCTTTGCAAAAATTTTTGACGGCGACCCCCTCCGTTCGTTCACCCGGTCGCGTTTCCCCCTCGGGCGCCAAACTGGATCTCCTCTCGGGACAACCGGGGAGTGGCGACGATTTGCCATCGCTCCTGTCCCGACTGACGGAACCGTCGCTGTTGCAAGGGGTTCAAATTCATGGGCTCTCCTTCAAGCCGTCAACCCGGATTGACGGTTTTCTTCAGACCGATTTCTTTTTTGAGACAGAGGCGCCGTTTTCCGATCTGGTTCGTTATCTGGAGAAGCTCGAAAGATTTCCGGCCCTTTTTCATATCGACGATCTCCAGTTGACGCTGGAAACGGCTGGAGAAAGCCAGGTCAAGGCAGAAATTTCCTGTCGCTTTTATCAAATGAGTGGTAGAACGGGTGCGACATGAAGAAGAGTTTTTGGGCCCTCCTCATCGGGTTGTTGTTCCCTTTGTCCCTGCAGGCCGTCCCCTATTCCGATTTGGCCCGTGAAGAGTTTGAAAAAGGTCCCGCCGCCTTGGCGCCTTTGCCGCGCAGTCCCTTTGTCCCCGCCTCGATGGGGGCCGGTTTTGATTTGGAGACCGCCGTTCTTCAGGGAATCGTCTGGAGTCGTCGGGAATCGATGGCGCTGCTCTCGGGGAAAGTTGTTCGGCGGGGTGAAAAAATCGGCAATTATCTGATCAAGGAGATTCAACCGGACCGCGTTATTCTGGAGGTGGGAGAGGTTATTTATCCTTTTCGCATCCAAAATTATGTCAAGTCGGAGGGGGTGCCTGAGGCGTATCACGTGGAATTGGAAAATGCGCCGCTTCGCGAGACGCTGTTGCTTCTCTCCAAGGCGGCGGGATTGAATCTCATCACGCCGGATAATCTTTCCGGAGAGGTCACGGTCAGTTTTGATGAGGTGGAGCTGATGGAGGTGATCCGTTCGGTTTTGCGGGTCAATGGATTTGAATATGCCTTGGAGTCGGGAATTATCCGCGTCGGGAAGCCGGAATCGTTTGCCGGCGGCACCGATTTGCAAACCGAGACCTACCCCCTCAAGTATGCCACCGCCAAGGATCTGAAAGAGGCGATCAAGCCGCTCCTCTCGGATCGGGGTCAGATCATTTCGGAGGATCGAACGAACACCCTGACCGTCAAGGACCGGGATCCGGTTGTTTCGGCGGTTCGGGCTCTGGTTCAAAAGGTCGACAAGCGGGACCGGCAGGTGCGCATTGAGGCCCGCATCGTCGATGCGACGCGCGATTTTTCCAGGAATTTGGGGATTCGCTGGGGCGTGACGGGGCAAAAGGACAATGTGACCGTGTCGGGAACCAGCTCCGTCGGGACCGGTCCGGATACCAATAATCCCCTCAATGTCAATTTGGGGGCGGATAATCCGACCAGTGGGTTCGGGGTTTTGATCGGTCAAATCGCCAATGCCGTGAACATCGAGGCCCAATTGACCGCGGCCGAACAGAAAGGGGAGGTCAAGATCCTCTCCCGTCCGATCGTAACGACGCTGAACAATATGCCGGCCAAGATCCGGAGCGGCACGAAGATCTATGTCAAATCGACCTCGTCGATCAGTATCGGGACGGCGGGGGGAACCGGCACGGAGGCAGGGACCTCCGGCCTCCAGGAGATTGAAACCGGCATTGAGCTGACCGTGACCCCTCAGATTTCGGTCGACGATTACATCAAGCTGAAAATCGAGGCCTCCCAGAGCGAGGCCGATTTTTCCAGGACCGTGGATGGGATTCCGGCGGTCATTGACAGTACGGCGGCGACCACCGTCCTGCTGGAGGACGGCTCGACAACCGTGATTGGGGGTCTCTACCGGATTCGAACTTCCAATCAGCGGCGGGGGGTTCCCGGTTTTCAACAGGTCCCGTTGGTCGGATATCT
>CAYYFU010000272.1:0-1993 GCA_964471095.1 uncultured Pseudomonadota bacterium | reverse complement strand
AATAAAGGGGGATCAACTTGTTTTTCTTTCCACGAACCGCCTCTCTTCATTGCGACCGGGCCGATGGGGTGTCGCAGAACCGTCGACCGGTCTGGAAACTCCCCTGGAGGAAATCGATTGCATGATTGTCCCGGGGCTCGCGTTTGATGTGGCGGGCTTTCGGCTCGGTTTTGGTAAAGGTTTTTATGATCGCTGTCTGAAAAAATTTCACGGAACAACAATTGGGTTGGGATACGACTTTCAGCTGTTGCCGAATCTCCCGCATGGCAAGAATGATTGGCCTTGTCACTATGTGGCGGTTGAATCCCAGCTCTTTGGGAGGAACCCATGCCTATAGAAATGATGGCACTTTTTGCGATTCTGGTGGGCCTCGTCGCTGGTTTTTGGGCGAGGAAAATATGGAGCGATAAAAAAGAGGAAGATGCGGAGTCAAAGGCCCGGTCGATTCAAAAAGAAGCGGAACTGGCGGCCAAGGATCTGTTATTCAAAGCGAAGCTTCAATCGGAGGAGGAGACACGGAAGCGCGGTCAGGAAGTAGTGGAGCGGGAAAGGAAGCTGGGGCAGAAAGAGTCTTCTCTGGAAAAGAAGCTGGACCAATTGGAGCATCGGGATCAAGAGACGCGACGGCTCGAACAAAATCTGGCTGACCAGAAAAAAAATCTGGAAAAACTGGAAACCGACGGTCGGGGGTTGATCGAACAGTTTCGCAAAAACCTGGAACGGGCTGCCTCCATGACCTCTGAGGAGGCCAAGAAGAAACTCATGGAGGAGCTGGTGGAAGAGGTCAAGCATGAATCAGCCAAACGGGTGAAACAGCTTGAGGAGGGGGCGCGTGAACAGGCGGAACAAAAGGCCCGGGAGATTCTTAGCATAGCGATCGAGCGGATGGCCGGGGAATGGGTTCAGGAAGGGACGGTTTCCACCGTCAAGCTCCCCTCGGAGGATATGAAGGGGCGGATCATCGGCCGCGAGGGGCGAAACATCCGGACGCTGGAATCGCTGACCGGCGTTGACCTGATTATCGATGAAACACCCGGCGCGGTTGTTCTCTCCTGCCATAATCCGGTGCGGCGGGAAATAGCGCGTCTTGCCTTGGAACGATTGTTGCAAGACGGTCGGATTCATCCGGCCCGGATTGAAGAGATTCTCGCCAAGGTGACCCAGGAGGTGGAAAAGGGGATTCGGGAGGCGGGTCAGCAAGCCTTGTTTGAGCTGGACATCCATGGAGTTCATCCGGAAATTGTCAAATTGCTGGGAAGTCTCAAGTATCGTTACAGCTATGCGCAGAATGTTCTGAATCATTCCATCGAGGTTGGGTTCTTTTGCGGCATGATGGCGGCGGAACTAGGACTGAACCAGAAAACAGCGCGTCGCGCAGGTCTCTTGCACGATATCGGCAAGGCACTCTCCCATGAAATTGCGGGGTCTCATGCGGTCATCGGTGGGGAGTTTGCCAAAAAGTATGGGGAACCGGGGGAAGTGGTTCATGGAATCTGGGCCCACCATGAAGATATCCCGCAGGAGTCTGTTTTGGACCATCTGGTCGATGCCGCGGATGCCTTGTCGGGGGCACGACCCGGTGCCCGGATGGAGCAGGCCGAGGCGTATGTGAAACGGCTTGAGGATTTGGAGAAAATTGCCACCTCCTTTGGCAATGTCGAAAAGGCATTTGCGATCCAGGCAGGACGGGAACTTCGTGTCATGGTTCGACCGGAAAAGATTACGGACGAAGGGACCACATTATTGTGTCGGGATATCGCCAAGCAGATTGAGAAGGAGTTGACCTATCCTGGTCAGATCAAGGTGATGGTGCTGCGCGAAACGCGCGCGGTCGATTTCGCGAAATAACATGAAACTCCTCTTTATCGGCGATGTCTTTGGGGAGCCGGGCCGGCAGGCGGTGAAACATAAACTGCCGGAGGTGCGCCGTCAGCATGGTGTCGATTTTGTCGTGGCGAATGTCGAAAACGCCGCCCACGGCAAGGGGGTGCTC
>CAYYFU010000271.1:0-2006 GCA_964471095.1 uncultured Pseudomonadota bacterium | reverse complement strand
GGTCCGCGATTTTGGAAATCAGGTTAAAAAGATGCCTCCCGAAGAGGCCGCCTTGGCCAGAGGGGCCTTCTTCAAAAATGAAATTGTTCAGAACGGCACACGCTACCTGAGTCATCAGGATGCCATGCGAGTGGTTCTTGCCTTTGAATCCCCCTCTCTGAATGAAGCGGACCTGGACCTGCTCGTCGATTTCACCTTGGCCCCTCCCGATCAGTTGGAAACATCGCGGGGGAGGTTGCTCGCGCATTATGAAAAAATGGGTCGTCACGATCCTGATCTTGATTCCCGTTTTGAAGAGATGGCCTTCTACCTTCATGTCGAAGGACAGATTCCCTGCTCAGAGATACCGAAGCGACTTGAGATGACGCGGTACTGCACAGCAGAGGTCGATGCCGTGCAACAAGCTCTTCGGGACTACGACCAAGCGATGTACCGGCTCGAGGCTACTTATATCGACACCCTCAGAAGGGCAGTCGCCGCAGAGGGGCGAGGGGAGAAAGATCTCTATCAAGATTTAATGGGGGCAGCGATTCGACTGAGCCAAGAGGAGAGGAGGCGAACTGAAACAGTTTCAACCTTGGGAGAGAAATGGGGAAGGCACTTCGAGGAACTCCAGCACAGACCTCGTTCTCCCCTGTCGGACCTGTTTGATACCCGACTCTATCCGGTTGGAGGGGAGACAAGGCCCAATCTGTTTCAAATCGGCTGGTCTCTCTTTACAAAGTCGATCCCCTCCGTTGGGGAGGATTTCAGGGCGGAACTTCAGCGGCGAATCTCGGTGACCAACAACCCACGCGGCGATTCTTATGACGATATTCCGTTCTGGAACTTTCATGCAGCGGCCAAAAGGGCCCGAAAAATCCTGGATCCGGAAACACTCGAAATCGTCATGGCAAGGGCCGGCTTTCATGACGTGGATCCAGTCTTGCTGGCTGCCATTGTCTCATCAGAGCAGTACGATCAATCTTATGAAGAGAGGTGGACAGACAGGGTCGGTGGTGCCGTTGGCTCCAATACCTCGGTGGGGTTGGCCCAGGTCCAAATTGGGACGGTCAGACAGCTGTATCCCGAGGAGGCCAACGCGGAGGACGGACAGATAACGAGAAAGCTCCTCGATCTCACCCTTAACCTGGATGCCGCAGCCAGATTTCTTTCCAGCATTCGGGATGAATTCCGTCGTACTTACAAAAGAGAGCCAACGATAACAGAATTAGGGACTCGATATACCTCCTCCTCATTCTTCGTCGTTAATAAGTGGGGTGAGTTGGTGAATCTCCATTATTTCTATCTTTCTATGAGCGGCCTGTTCGGGTCGGACCGTCGACGGGAAGGGGAATTGATGCTGTTAGGACTTTATGATGCAAGAAAACCTGTCCCCGTGGAAAATAAGACAGTCCAGGCCGAACCAACGGAGCTCGTTGCCGCCCTGCAGAAAAGAGGGGTTGCGATCGGCCTTCGTGGTTTACCGGCAACCACCGGTATGAGAGTCAACAGCTTTGGGGCAGAGATGATGGTGATGACGCACGAAGTGTTTGATCCGGCACTTGTCTTCAGTCCTGAGGTGCTTAATAAATTGCAAATATCTCTCAAGGGTCTTCCTCCTCCACGAATACGGATACCCGACACGCGCGGGAATATCGAATAACTAAAAATTCCTTTTCATCGTCATCGGTGCCGGGCATTTCATTCGATCCAGTCAGCGATGGGCTTTTTAAGAAAATCCTCGAGGGGGATTCCCCCCGCTCCGACAGCGATCTTTTTTTGGGGATGAAATAATGTCGAGAAGATTTCCATGCCGGGGAAGCTTTCCCTCCTGCGGCCGCTTTTGACCTCAATGGCGGTCAGCTTTTCTCCCTTCTTCAAAATAAAATCTACCTCCCGATTTTTTTCCCGCCAGTAAAAGAGCTCAATTTTTGTTCCCCGGGTCTCATTGAGAAGGTGGGCCCCGACAGCCGACTCCACCAATCTTCCCCACCGCGCCTTATCCTGTTGGGCCTCTTTGAAGG
>CAYYFU010000270.1:0-2076 GCA_964471095.1 uncultured Pseudomonadota bacterium | reverse complement strand
TTTTCACGTCCTCCAGACAGTCCAGGTTGCGGGTTCTGTCCAGCTTCAAAAGGCGACTCCTTGCTTCTCTCTGTTATCGGCACTTATCACCCCTAAAGTTGCGCAGAAACGCCAAATCATATCTGCCTTATACGGCAAGTCCCGTGCCAAACTTATCTTATTGAAATATAACGAATTTTGTTTCAACGACCGTCCGATTTCCGGACCGGACATGCTGAAAATCGAACTGTATCGGGGTCTGATCGGTTGAAACAAATTCTTTACATAAAATAAAATCCTGATAAAATTAGCAGAGTTAAGGGGAGGAGAACGATGGGCCGGGATCATCGGGAGGCGTATGCCTGCAGAGCCTGTGAAGGTCCTGGTTGTTGACGACGAAAAGGACTATCTCTCCGATTTCCTCTCCCTCTTCACGCTGAAATCCCAAGGAAAGTACCAAATCCTGACCGCCAATAGCGGGGCGGAGGCGCTGGAGGTCCTTAAAAAGGAACCGATCGCCGTGATCGTCTCCGACCAGCGGATGCCGCAGATGACCGGCTCGGAGCTCCTCTCTGCGGTGGCCAAGGTTTATCCCCAGACGGTCCGGGTCTTGTTGACCGGTTACTCCGATATCGATGCGGTGATCGATGCCGTCAACCGGGGGGCGATCTATCGCTACATCAGCAAGGATACCCCTTTAAAAGAGATCGAGATCGTGATCCGCCAGGGGATTGAAAAGTATCAGCTGGAGGAGAACAACCGTCGGCTGTTGCATGCCAAAAAGCGGCTCTTGAAATCGCTCGCCCTGCAGGAAAACCTCTCGGTCGTCGGAACCTTCGGTCAGCAGATCCATCAACGGATGGAGGCGCTGGTGATGAACCTCTTCAACTATGTCTTTCAGATGCGCAAGGAGGGGGATGAACAGGCGGTGATGGGGGAATTCCAGCGGTTGCAGGGGGCGTTGGCCCGGTTGCGGGAGCTTGCCTCGTTCAGTGAGGCGGTCTCCAAAAAATCGGGCGGGATGGAGAAGGGGGATTTGAACCTCCTCGTCAAAGAGTCGGTCGAGAAGGCCCGATCCGTTGCCGGCAAGGATTGTGAATTTCTGCTGGAATTGGGGAACGGTCTGCCCCAGATCCCGCTCCATCGGTATTCGTTTCAGCGGGTGATGAAGGAGCTGCTGGGGAATGCGATCCTGTTCGGCCCCCGTCAGGGGAAAAAGGTGACGGTCAAGACGTCGTATCAGGAGAGGGCACCGGCCGGTGATGAGGAATCGGGGATCCGGATCGAGATCAGCGACAATGGGCCGGGGATCCCGGCCGCCGAACTTCCAAAACTCTTCGCCCCCTTTTACACCACGTTTGGGACCACGCGGCCCGATCTCCCTCATCCCCCGATGGCCCCCGATGAACACAATTTGAGCGCTGACTACCATTACGGTTTCGGCCTGCCGATCGCGCAATGGATTATGAGCCTCCGGCATCATGGGACGGTGGAGCTTGTCAGCGAAACCGGCAAGGGAACGACCGCCGTCGTGACTATTCCGGTGGTGAAGGAAGGGTAAATGAAACTGTGGCGGCACAGTGAAGCGGAAAAATCCCCGGTGCAGCGGTTGGTCGATTTTGTCAACGCGGCACAGCAGGGGGATTTTTCCGCGACCCTGCCGGTCACCTCGGCGGGAGAATTAGGAGAGCTGGAGCGGGCGTTGAATCGGCTGGTCCAGGAGTTGCGCGATAACCGGGACCGCTGGGAGGAACAGAAGGCGATCCAGAAGGAACTGAAACTCTCCCGGGTGATTCAATCGACCCTGCTTCCCTCCAGTGCGCCGGATATCCCGGGGGTCGAGATTGCCACCCTCTACCGTCCGGCCAAACAGATCGGGGGGGATTATTACGATTTTATCCCGATCGATGCCGATCATCTGGGGATTGTGGTGGCGGATGTGGCGGGAAAATCGGTGTCGGGGGCGATGCTGATGACGATTGTCCGAAATACGATCCGGGCGCAGGCGATGCTGACCCTTTCCCCCGGGGAGGTGCTGGAGCGGGCACAGAAATTTCTGCTCCCCAACATGATGCCGCAATTTTTTGTCTCCGTTTT
>CAYYFU010000269.1:0-2091 GCA_964471095.1 uncultured Pseudomonadota bacterium | reverse complement strand
CGGAGGGCGGATGTTGAATCCTGACCCTGTTGACGATGACGAACATATTCGGAATAGAGATGGATGCCGTAATCCGCGGCCAACCCCAACAGCACCGCGCAGGCGACGGAACTGAAAAGATTCAATGAGCCAAACAGAAGATAGGCCAGGGCCAGCGACCAGCTTACGCTGACGATTAAAGGGATCCCGATCAGGAAAACCGCCCGCTTTTTGCGAAAATGAAGAATCAGGTAAAGGATCGCCCCCAACAGAGAGAGGAGTGAAACGACGGCGGCATCCCGAATCACAATCTTTTTTTGGGTGAGCGCCTTGACATAAGGGCCGGTGAGCCGGACCTCCAGAGAGGCATCGTACCGTTTGGGATTGAGATGGGCGAGGGTTGCCTCTAATTTTTCCAGAAACTTTTCGGTACGGGCGGTTTCTGTCGCGCGCCAATCCGGTTTGATCAAAGAAACCAGCAGAGTCCCATCCCGGCTTTGATATCGAGGCTGGGGGGAAAGAAAGCCGGAATACTGCTTCAGTAAATTTGAAATTTCATTTTCGGATTTTTCTCCCTCTGAAAAGTCGATCAGGAGACTTGTTTTCTCAAGCCTTCCTTTTTTTATCCTCTCTTGAAGCCTTGTCTTGAGACCCTCCAACTCCTTTTGGGGAAGGAGGAGGAGGCCATTTTTTCGCAAGAAAGGGGCCGGGGGGCGGTCGTCGATATAGCGGATTGATGCCGACTCGTTGGTTAAGAGGTCCTGTCGAAGATCGTCGAGAAATCGGCCGGCCGCCTCCGGATTTTTAGTCTCAACCGCGACGACAACAAAACTTGCCCCCCCGACGATCTTGTCCAATTCCCGGGCCTGAACCACGGTCGGGTGATCGTCCGGCAGCAGGTCGCTAAAGTTGGTTCGGACCTTTATTTTGGAGGTCAGATAAGCGGAGAAAAGGGTGACGAGGATTCCTAAAAGGAGGGTTGTTTTGGGGAACCTGAACAAAAAGTCGAATTTTTTCATAGAGGAGAAACGTTACGGAGACATACAGGGCGCCGGCGAGAAGATCAATGATGTAGTGGTGGCGGAGATAAACCGCGGAGAACCAGACTAAAAACATGAAGAAGTACAATGGGATAACTCCCTTTTTAAGGATTTTATGGGCAAAGAGAACAACCAGTAGCGGAAACCCGGCATGCATGGAGGGGACCGCCCCATGGACCCAGGCGCTCTTGGCATAGACATTTTGAAAATAGGGGACGCCGATCAAGAGATCGAAATTTTTCAGACCGGCTGCATCGCCGATAACGTCCCATCGGCCGGGACCCAGGCCGTATTGTTCAACGTACCACGGTGGGGCGACGGGCAGCAGGATGTAGGTGGCAAACGCGGCGAGGTTGGCGATTAAAAAACACCAGGCAAATTGCCGGGCGACCGGACGTTCTTTAAACCAGGCGAAGAGAAAAAACCCGAGGGGAACCACGATATGCAAGGAATAGGTGATAGCGGTGGTCAGATCGAGGAGGGTATGGGTGTGGAGACGGAAGAAGTCATTAGGAATCACCGTCTGCCCCTGCCAGGTGAATCCAAAGAGGAACGATTCCAGTTGGTGAGGCCAGGCGACATGGATCGAACCGGCCCAGCCTTTCGGGATATAACGGAGCAGGTCGTAGAGGATGCCAAAGGCGGCAAAGGGGAGGATATCTTTGACGAACGCCTTCGTCTTGGTGAATTTCATGGGACCCTCACCGTGAGAGATTGGGGAAGGATTCTGAAGGTTGCCGGAAGCGAGCCGATCGGTTCCCCGTCGATGTCGAGAGGGACCGGTTCACTCGACTGCATTTCCACCTCTTGTCCTTGCCAAACCTTGATTTGCGGGAGGAGCGGATGAAGGCCGCCATAGAGCAGGGGGATCGCAAGCGGAACCCATGTCGGCTTCATCTCCTCCACCAAAACGATGTCGAAAAGTCCATCTGACAGCTTGGCGTGCGGCGCGATCTTCATCCCGGATCCAAAATAACGTCCATTGGCGACTGCGGCAATCAGAGTTTCCTTCTCCCAAACTTTTTTGCCGTCAACCCGTACCCGAATCATCGGTTTTGTCCGATGGAGATAC
>CAYYFU010000268.1:0-2100 GCA_964471095.1 uncultured Pseudomonadota bacterium | reverse complement strand
TGTCCGACCTTATTGATAAGTTTGGTTCAGGCTACGATGGCGAGATTTTAAGTTGGGACGAAAGAGCCTACTGCCCTGATACCGAAGTGGACGAATCACTCCTCGATCACGATGATTCCGACTAGCTCAGGGCCCGCTTTGCCAATGTCATTCCGACCTCCCAGGCCGCCCCGGGGAATTTGTGGCATTCTGAGACCACCTGATCAAAGGAACTGACAAAGTGACGGATATCTTCTTCGTTAATCACCAACGGCGGCAGGAGCTTGACCAGATCAATGTCATGCCCCGCGACTTGCGTCAGGATCCGGTGCTTTTCCATTAACGGGACGACGATCATCTGGCCAAACAGCCCCTTGTTGGCGGCATGGACCAACTTCCATCCCGCCTTCAGCTTCAGTGACTTCGGCTCTTGAAACTCGATCCCGATCATCAAGCCCCGGCCCCGGACCTCCTTGAACATCTCGTAGGGGCGCCCCACCTCCTGAATTCCGGCCTGCAGGATGTCGCCCAGCCGGGCCGCCTGTTCCGGGAGTTTCTCATCCCTCATGATCTCAAGTGTCGCAAGCCCGCAGGCCATCGCGAGGTTGTTCTTGCCAAAAGTGTTGGAGTGGACGACACAGCGATCCATCCGGGAAAAGATCTTTTCGTAAATTTCCCTCCGGTAGAGGATCGCCCCGACCGGGACAAAACCGCCGGAGAGGCTCTTCGCGATACAGATCAGGTCCGGCTCAAGGTTCCAGTGTTGAAATGCAAACCAGCGGCCGGTCCGGCTTAAGCCCGTTTGGACCTCATCCGCAATCGTCAGGGTGCCGTATTTCTTGCACAGCTTCGCTGCTTCCGGCAAGAAGGAGTCGGTGGGGATAAAGACCCCCTTCCCCTGGATCGGTTCATACAGAAAGGCGGCGCAATCCTTTTTCTTTAATTCCCTTTCAAGGGTTTCTAGATCGTTCATCGGGATCGGTGTCGCCGGGAGGAGATCGCCGAATCCGTCACGGAACTCCCGGTTGCCGTTGGCGGAGAGGGAGCCCAAGGTCAGTCCGTGAAAGGCATGGTCGAGATAAAGAATGCGGGACCGGCCGGTTGCCCCGCGCGCGAATTTAAGCGCCCCCTCCACCGCCTCGGTCCCGGAGTTGGTGAAGAAGACGGTGTTCCAGTGGTTGTCTAACAGCGAGATCAGTTGCTCTGCCAACAGACCGGAAAGTAGCGAACAATCCATCTGCACGAGATGGGAGAGATCGAGGTCCAATAACTCCCGAATCGTCTCCTTGATCTTCGGGTGATTCCGCCCCAGCGCAAAGACGCCATAGCCGGAGAGGAGGTCAAGGTAACGGTTCCCCTCATCGTCGTAGAGGTACTGTCCCTCGGCCCGACGATACACCTTGTCAAAACCGATCGTCCGCAAAACTTTCACAAACTGGGGGTTGACATACCGTTCGTGAAGCCCGTAGTTCTCCCCCCAGCGGGATTCGATCAGCTTCTTGAGGGAAAATGACATGCGGTATTGGCTAACATGGGGTCTGGTTTTGTGCAACTTGCTCTATATTTCTCCCCTCCTTTGTAAGGAGGGGAAGGGGGAGGTAGAACTCTACCCCACCCAGCCTCCCCTTACAAAGGGGAGGAGTGAACAATGCCCCCTCGCCAAACTCCCCCCCCCGGCGAATCTCCCGGCCGACATGCCGGCGCTGGTGATTGCCCTGAAATCGGTCGGTGTTGATCCGACAGATGGGGAGCTGCATGAGATTTTCTTTAGTCAACCGATCAAGACCAAGATCGAGCAGTTCTTTCAGCTCCTCTATTTTATCCAGCAGCAGAAAACTGAACTCCCCCTGGAGGTGAAACCTCCCGGGATTGCGGAGGTGCTAATCGCCGCCAAGGTTTTTGTTGATCCTGCTTTTCCGAACCGTATTCAGAAAGTGGTGTTGGATAAAGAGCATCGTTATACCGTCCTGTTCGACGACTCTGAGGTCCGCTTCCCGTTGAACGGCGGGATCGGATTCGCGGTCTGGGACCACGGGATGTGCCAGATCGCGCGGGAGCTGGTGTTTTACAACGGGTTCAGTTTCCGACTGAAGGAATCCGGGAAGAATCTCGTCGTGGACG
>CAYYFU010000267.1:0-2115 GCA_964471095.1 uncultured Pseudomonadota bacterium | reverse complement strand
GGCCGATCATTATGTCCAGATTGCCAGAAGTTACAAATAAACTCCGTCAGACCGTAGTCGCCTGGCACCTCTGGAATCAGCGGGAGCCGCTCCTCGTAGCGGTTTCGGGTGGGGTCGATTCGATGGTGCTGGCCGACCTCCTCCGGAAACTCCCGCCGGGGATTCGGCCCGAACTGACCGTGGCCCATTACAATCACAATCTGCGCGGTCGGGAGTCGGAGCGTGACGCTCGATTCGTCAAGAAGATCTGCCGCGCATGGAAATTGCCGTGCCTCGTCGGCAAGGCGCCGCGCTGGCGGTCCAAGGAAAATCTGCAAGAGCGGGCGCGCGAGCTCCGCTATCGGTTCTTTGCAAAACAGGCGAAGCGGCTCGGCATCCGGATCCTCGTTACCGCCCACCACGCCGACGATCAGGCGGAGACCTTCCTGATCCGCTGGATCCAAGGGGCGGGGTTGAAGGGACTCGCAGGGATTCCGATAGTGGGAGAGGTCGAGGGGATCAAAGTCGTCCGCCCGTTACTCGAGATCACCAAACGGGAGATCCTTGGCTACGCCAGAAGATTTAAGATTCCCTATCGAGAAGACGGCTCGAACTTGAAGACCGACTATCTGCGCAATCGCGTCCGGAAGATGCTGCGATCGCTGGAAAAGCTGAACCCGAGTCTGGCGAGGACCACGGCACGAAATGCCCAATTCTTAAGGGCTGACGAGGAGTTTCTGGACCGGTCGTTGAACGGCCTTGGGGAATCCAGGGTCTCGCTCGCGGATTATCGGCGCCTCCCGGAGGCGTTGCGGTACCGACTGCTGCGTCGCCTGTATCAGAGACGGAAGGAACGGGGCGCGTTGGGGGCTGATCATATCCTTTCACTCGATCGCCTGTTGCACAGCCCGACCCCCCGGCAGTCCCTCGATCTCCCGGGCGGCCTCCGGTTCGAGAAGGATTATCTGCGGTTCCGGATTTTCAAATCCTCCAGAAAACCGCCGGCATCCCCCTCGAACGAATATTCTTTCCCTCATTGATTTACCCAAACTTTTCATGCTACCTTTCGGACCATGAAGCAATCCCAGAAGACGGTGGCCCTTTGGGCCCTGATTGTCCTGCTCTCCATCTCGATCCTGCATTTTATGAACAGCCGGCCGAGCTTGCGCAAGGCGGTCTCGTTTAGCGAATTTCTGAGGGCGGTTGAGCTGAATCGGGTGGAACGGGTGACGGTCCAGGGGGAGGAGTACTTTGGAAAATTCAAGGCAGGGCACCTCGATGGGGTCCATTTTGAGACGGTCGGACCGGCGGGGAGCGAAAAAGCGTTTGAGTTATTGGCCAGATCGGATGCGGTCCTCGAGTACAAGCGGGAGCGGGAATCCCCGCTCTGGCAGCAGGTTCTGGTCTCCTGGCTCCCGATGATCCTGCTGTTCGGCTTCTTTTTCTTTTCGATGCGGCAGATCCAGGTGGGGGGAGGGCGGGCCCTCTCCTTTGGCCGGTCCCGGGCGCGTCTGCTCTCGGAAAACCAGCGCAAGGTGACCTTCAAGGATGTCGCCGGTTGTGAAGAGGCCAAATTCGAGCTGGAGGAGATCATCCAGTTTTTAAAAGAACCGAAAAAATTTACCAAGCTGGGGGGGAGAATCCCCAAAGGGGTTCTGTTGGTGGGGGCCCCTGGCACCGGCAAAACGCTGCTTGCCAAGGCGGTCGCCGGGGAGGCGGGGGTGCCGTTCTTTTCCATCAGCGGGTCCGACTTCGTGGAAATGTTCGTCGGGGTCGGCGCCTCCCGGGTCCGTGACCTCTTTGATCAGGGGAAACGTCAGGCCCCCTGCATCATCTTTATCGACGAGATCGACGCGGTCGGACGGCATCGGGGGGCCGGTCTCGGCGGAGGGCATGACGAGCGGGAACAGACCTTGAACCAGTTGTTGGTGGAGATGGATGGTTTCGAGTCGAATGAAGGGGTGATCATCATGGCGGCGACCAACCGCCCCGATGTGCTCGACCCCGCCTTGCTCCGTCCGGGCCGTTTTGACCGGCGGGTGGTCGTGCCTCGCCCGGATGTGAAGGGACGGGAAGAGGTCCTTCGTGTCCACTCGCGGAAAACCACCTTGGAGCCGTCGGTCGATCTCTCCGTCA
>CAYYFU010000266.1:0-2119 GCA_964471095.1 uncultured Pseudomonadota bacterium | reverse complement strand
CATGCCCTATCGTCCCCACATTCACATGCGGCTTCGTTCGAGAAAATTTTTCCTTCGACATAACCCCCCCTGTTGTTAGATTGCTATTTTCCCCTGCGCCTTGGCCACAATCTCTTCAGCGATATTTTTGGGGACCTGGGCGTAATGCGAAAACTCCATCGTAAAGATCGCCCGCCCCTGTGTCATCGACCGTAAATCGGTCGCATAGCCAAACATCCGGGCGAGCGGCACCTCGGCATCAATCACCTGCGAGCCGACGCGAATCGACGAATTCATAATCCGCCCCCGTCGCGCGTTGAGGTCACCGGTGACCGCCCCCAAACAATCTTCGGGTGTTTCCACTTCCAGCTTCATGATCGGTTCCAACAGGACGGGGCCTGCCTTCTTGATCGCCTCTTTGAATCCGATCGAGCCGGCCACTTTAAAGGCCATCTCGGAGGAATCAACCTCATGGAAGGAGCCGTCAAACAGGGCGACCTGAACATCAACCAACGGATAACCGGCCAGCACCCCTCCCTCCATCGCCTCTTCAATCCCTTTCTTCACCGCCGGAATATATTCCCGCGGGATCACGCCCCCAACAATCTCATCCTCAAAGTGAAATCCCTTGCCTTGTTCAGCCGGCTCAACGCGCAACCAGACATGGCCATATTGTCCCCGACCGCCGGTCTGACGGATATACTTTCCTTCCGCCTCCGCCTTTTTGAGGATCGTCTCCCGATAGGCCACCTGCGGCCGGCCGACATTGGCCCCGACCTTAAACTCCCGCATCAGTCGGTCGACAATAATCTCGAGATGGAGTTCCCCCATACCCGCAATGATCGTCTGACCCGTTTCATGATCCACCTTGACTCTAAAAGAAGGATCTTCCATCGCCAACTTACTCAGGGACTGCGAGAGCTTCTCCTGGTCCACCTTGGTTTTCGGCTCAATCGCTACCGAGATCACCGGATCCGGAAAGTCCATCGCCTCCAGGATGATCGGTTTCGCTTCATCACAGAGGGTGTCTCCCGTTGTGGTGTGCTTCAATCCGACCACCGCGGCAATATCTCCCGCCGACACCTTTTTGACATCTTCCCGCTGATTCGCGTGCATTCGAAGGAGCCGCCCGATCCGCTCCTTTCTCTGTTTGTTTGCATTGTAGACGTAACTGCCGGCTTCCAACTGACCTGAGTATACCCGGAAATAGGTCAGCGTCCCCACGAACGGATCCGACATGATCTTAAAAGCGAGGGCAGAAAAAGGCTCCCGGATATCCCGCTTCCGGGTCATCTCCCGGCTCTTGTCCTGCGGGTCCCACCCCTTGACCGCCGCGATATCCAATGGCGACGGCAAGAGATTCACCACCGCATCGAGCACCGGCTGGACCCCCTTATTTTTAAAGGCGGACCCGCAGAAGACCGGAATAATTTTCATCGCAATCGTCGCCCGGCGTGCCGCCTGGAGAAGCTCCTCATTGGAAATCGCCTTTCCCTCCAGATACTTTCCCATTAACTGATCATCTTCTGCCGCGACCGCCTCGACCAATTTCCCCCGAAATTCCTCGACCGAGTCCCGCAATTCGGCCGGGATCTCCGCCTCGATCATTTTCAAACCCTGGCTCTCCTCATCAAAGGTATAGGCCTTGCGGGTGATGAGATCGATCATCCCTTCAAATCGATCCTCCGCACCGATCGGGAGGCTAAACGGGATCGCCCGGGCGTTGAGGCGGGTCGTCATCGAGTTGACGCAACGAAAAAAATCAGCCCCGACCCGATCCATCTTGTTCACAAAAGCAATGCGCGGGACCGCGTATTTGTTCGCCTGTCTCCACACCGTCTCCGATTGCGGCTGAACACCGGCCACTCCGCAAAAGACACCGACCGCGCCGTCCAGCACACGCAAGGATCGCTCCACCTCAATGGTGAAATCGACATGGCCGGGGGTATCAATCAGATTGATCCGGTGACCCTTCCAAAAACAGGTCGTTGCCGCCGAGGTGATGGTAATCCCCCGCTCCTGCTCCTGCGGCATCCAGTCCATGGTGGCGGAACCCTCATCGACCTCCCCAATCTTATGGGTGAGACCGGTATAAAAAAGGATCCGCTCGGTCGTGGTCGTCTTGCCCGCATCAATATGG
>CAYYFU010000265.1:0-2137 GCA_964471095.1 uncultured Pseudomonadota bacterium | reverse complement strand
AACCGGCCCAGGACTACCTGAAATGGATCGAGCGGGAGGCCGAGACCCCGCTCGTGATGATCTCGGTCGGCCCGACACGCGAGGACAATATCCTGATCCGGGAGGTTTTTTAGCCCTCGGTTTTTCACGCAAATTATTTCCATCCTCCCCGATGATCCCGGCATGACGGTTCTGGGCCCTTCCCTCAAGGCGGTTGCGATCAACGGCACGGTCGGCATGGCGGTCGATGCCCTCCTGCAGTTGGCCAGCGTTGCCGCCTGCGACGACGAGTTTGACTGGCGCCATGTTGGGATCTCCGCAGTCGTCTCCGGCCTGACCGGCGGGGTCGCGATGGGGCGCCGGTTCCGAATAGCCTGGAAGAACGACTCCGAAGCCCTCATCCTCCATGGTGCCCTTAATGGGGGGGTGGCCGGGATCCTGGAGGGGGGGATCGGGGGGTGGTGTGATGACGATATCTGGGGGCGGGGGTATCTCGATTGGGGAAAGATCGGTGTTGAGGCGTTGATGGGGGGGCTGTTTGGCGCGGTCCTTGGGGCGTTCAGCCTCCCGCTGATGAAGGGGGCGTCCAACTTTTGCCTCGACCTGTCAGAGTCGATCTCTCGGCGTGCGGCCCGGCGTGCCCCCCTTGTGGTCGAAACAAAACTGGCCCGCCCTGACTTGGCGAGGCAGGCGCCTCCCCGACCGCTCCCAGCGCGAGCCGCGCCAACCCCGGTAGTGGTAACCAAGGCCAAGGCGCCTGGCCCGAAACCTCCCCGCAAAGATCCAGCGGCGGTTGTGAAGGGGGAAGAAACTGCTGGTCTGGAAGAAAAGAGGGCGGCCGCCAGGGTTTCAGCAGAGTTGAGGCATGCCGCGAAAAGAGCACGGCGGGCCGAGCGGGCGGCAACGAGGGGCCTCTCTCCCGTGGCCCGTCCCGGAGGGCCCGCTGAACGGATCGAGCCTCCAAAGTTGCGTGAGGTGCCACCTCGCCGTTCTGGCGATGCCCGAGACGCATTGGCCGTCGCAACAAGGCCTCCGGTCTCCACCCGTCTCGACGAACTGCGCAGATTACCCCCAGCCCTCAAAAAGGCTCCGGAAGGTACCAGAAGCCCCGCTGGAACAGTTCGAATGAGACCGGCAGACGAGTGGCCGAAAGTCACGCGCCCGACTGAACCGCCGCCCGCCGCCCCTGCCCGGGCGTCTGCCAGCGCCGAGGTGCGGTATCGCATGTTCCGGATTACGCCTCAAGAACCACCTGATTTCATCGTGTGGGGGTATGCACTTGCCGATGAACGCAACATCCAACTAGTGGCACAGACCGCTAGCGAGCGGGAGCTAGTCGTCTGGATCAGGCATGAGGGGACAAATAATTATGGGATACTAACCAAGGGGCTCGTCGGTGCCGATTCAGAGGAGTTTAGAGTTGTTTTGCGGAGACATGGACGGATCGTCGCGGACGATAACGGTTACTATGATCTGTTCCAGGACCTTTATGTTGAGTTAGCACCAGAACGCATGACAGAGGTCCTCCGGCACTTCGAATCGGTCTTTAGGGATTTCATTGAGCTGAGGTGATACCGGCCTCCCGAATCCTGCAAACATCCCGATAAAGACACCACGGCCGGCACCCCTGTGTAAAAATTGATTTTAAATCACCTCAAACGCACTGACCGAAAAGGCAATTGAAATTTCCGCGAATTAAGGTAAACTGGGCGCATGAATCGGCCGGTTTCAGTAAAGCCATTGCCGGGCTATAAAATATGGGTCAAGTTCTCCGATGGCGCGGAAGGAGAGGTGGATCTTACCGCCTTGGCTGGCAAGGGGGTCTTTGCACGGTGGAGAAGTCGGGGGGTTTTTGAAACAGTCCATATTGATCCGGAGCGAGGAACCGTCGCCTGGGATGACGAGATCGATCTTTGCCCCGATTCTCTTTACATGGAGATTACCGGGGATGGTCCGGAAAAGGTTTTTCCTGCGCTGAAATCCCGGGCGGTTCATGCCTGAAATCAGCCGCTTTTACGGCATTGTCATTTACATGTTCTACAACGAGCACCTTCCTCCTCACTTTCATGTGAAATACGCGGATTTTTCAGCGGTGTTTTCTGTCGAAACCCTTTCTTTGCTGAACGGCGATTTGCCACCGCGTGCCTTAGGGCTCGTT
>CAYYFU010000264.1:0-2188 GCA_964471095.1 uncultured Pseudomonadota bacterium | reverse complement strand
GTTTTTTTTGCAAACATCTGTACCGGAGCGCGTTTTTCAGGAATGGATGGATTCTTACTGGGCCAAGGATATTCAGGAGTTGTTCCGTCTGGAACGCCGGTCCTCCTTCCAGCGTTTTCTGGAGCTCCTTCTGGTCAACGATGGGGGGATCTTCGAGGCAACCACCTATGCGGGGCCCTGCGAGATCAGCCGCACAACGGTCGCGAACTACTTGAATGTCCTCGAGGCCACACGGGTCGCCCAGATCATTCGCCCGTATTCACGTCGCAGCTCCGCTGAAATTATTTCCGCTCCCAAGGTCTATGCCCTGGATACCGGTTTTGTTTGTTACTATCGCGGCTGGCATGAGCTTCATGAGAGCGAGCGCGGCGTTCTGTGGGAGCATTTTGTTCTGAATGAATTGCTGAGTCGCGTGCCGCTCGATTCAATTCACTATTGGCGGGACAAGCGGGGTCACGAGGTCGATTTCGTTCTGGTCCGGCGAGGCGAGCCCCCAATCGCCATCCAGTGCAAATGGAAGGCGGCCCATTTTGAACTCCAATCCCTTGTCCCGTTTCGGCAAAGATATCCTCAGGGGAAAAATTGGGTTCTTGCCAGTGATGTCGATCGTCCGATGCCCCGGAGCAAAGGGAATCTTGCGTGGGAATTCTTGAGCCCTCAAGAGATGAGCCGCCGACTTGAAAATAGGGACTGATGCATTACCTCTGCCGGCTCCGCGTTGAATGCGTTGCCTCATTCTTGAGGCGACCCGGTTGAGTCCTCCGAAAACCGGATAAACCCGGCCGGTTCAACCTCCTGCTCCGGCACAAAACCGAGGGAGTTGAACTCCGAATCCAGTCTTTCCCAATGGTAACCGGTGGCCGGTACAGGGCTCCGAATGATCGAGAGATAGATCTCCTTCCGATCCGGTGTCATCAAGACCTGCATCCACCAGTCCCCTGAGAAAATTTGATAGGGCGGGTCATCGGGTGTAACCCTGTGGATCAACGGCTCCTGCCCTTCAACGAGGGTGAGGGTTTCGGGATCAAAGGGGATCTTCCAGAGGTGAAACTCGTCGCCAATTCGGGAGGCCCACAGCAGGCTCTCCTGATCCCAAAACTGCCAGCGCCCTTGCGCAAGAAACTCATGGAATTCTTGAGGATCGGTCTCGCCCAGATAAGACTGGAAATAAGCGGAGAGGCTGGTCGGCGTCGATACTGATCCATCCTGGAGGCGACGGAACCGGATAAACAGCTCATACTCCTCAGGATCGATACAGCCGCTCGCCCCGACAATGGAGCCGTCCGGTGAAACGGAGACACCCTTCCCTCGTGCATCCAAGTAACCCTTCCTCGGATTGGTGGGGTCTTCGCATACCTTGTGAAATCCGGTGTCAAAATTAAAGTCCCCCGCCGATCCGTCCCGGTAGTCAAAGGAGCGGAGCACGACGTTGTTGGTTCCCACGGGGCCCAGCGACGCGGACCTCTCGTAATAGAGAGAGAGGCCCGATTCGGCCAGCAGGGTGGGCCGCCGCAGGAACGGCTCCTGGAATCCCCAGACATCCGAGACCGTCGCCACAATCGTGGGGACATCTCCGTCAAACCGGATCACCCGGCCATAAGGGAAGAGACTCCGATCTTCAATCACCCCGCTCGCACCACTCCCTTCGTAACCCTCCTGAAAGAGGAGATGCTGATTGTCCGCCCAGACCAGTGCCTGGGGTTCGAGTGTATAAAGGGGGATATCCTCTTCCTCACGCAACTGCCCCTCAAGGCCGGGATAGATCTTCTGTTTCGGATCCTGGGTATTAAAATAAATCGCGAGACTTTCCTCCAGACTGGGGCTTCCATCACCCCGATTGGAATAACCGGCGACATTTTCCCCATTGGGGGAGACGGCGAAACTGATCCAGTGTGCACTGAAGGTCAATGGATCCCCAAGGAGTGGGCCGTGGGACTCGCCGGCAAGCGACAGCGCCGCAACGTCTTCGCCGTATCCTCCAAAGCCGCCGTATCTTTTAAAGCCGAGGAGATCGAACTGTCCCTCGGAAAACTCCTCCACGACGGTCTGCGCCGAGCAGTGGGCATGAAGGCCTGACTCGTTGGAGGCGACCACGTGATAGGCCGTTGTCTGCTCCGGTCCCACCGTGCGCTGCCCGGACGGCTCGCGGCACAAGACGGTCGGGCTCCCATCCTCCAGGTCTTGCCAA
>CAYYFU010000263.1:0-2242 GCA_964471095.1 uncultured Pseudomonadota bacterium | reverse complement strand
AACTGGCGCCACTGGGCAAGCCTCCCTTCATCCAGGATTTCTACAATGTAAACAGGGTCCTCCCAGGAGGGGTTTCCCAGGCGAACACTGGACGCCCGCCTTGTATCGTTGTTTTCTCCCCACCGGGCCCGTGCGGCCCGGGAGGCGATGGCGGAACGCCGAGCGGCGGAGAGTCGCCCCGCCCGGGCCCGCCCCCCACGCCGCCCGCATGCCTCGAAATAATGCCGGCTCTGCTTGAGGAGTGCCTTCACATTATGAGTCTATGCTTAGTGGGTAAGCATTGTCAATGGCCAAAAATTACCCGCAACCCTTTTGGATCCCTGCCGAAGATGGGAATGAAGGTCAGGCGGCTTCATCCGGAAGGCGGGAGAATGGTTCTCCCAACTTTCACAAAATTGGATGAAGAACCGAAGAACGGAGGGCCTATGCGAGGCATTTTGGGTTTAGGGTTGACGGTTGCGGGGGCGGTTATCGCCGGCTGCGCGACGACAAGCAGGTCCCGAGACAAGGAATCAATTCCGGCCACTCGCGGCGAGCAAAAATCTGTGACTTTTGATTCCCTTTTTAGCACCTGCTCCAAGCAAGAGATCGGGTCGCTGTGCGAGGTGTATCAGAAGGGATTGAAAGACTATATTGAGGCGGTTTTCCCCAACATGACCCATTGTGACAGTTGGGATAGTCAACACATCGGTCCGACTTTTCGAAAGGAGTATCGATTTCTTGATTGTGATATCGTCCGGTCACCGGTGACGAAGGGTTCGCCAAGGGACGCCCTGCACGAGGTGATGAAAAAGATCGGGAAAGAGGATGATCCGAGTCTCCACGGTTGGGGGTTGAGAAGTGGATTTGATCCGGCGGCATTTCCGAACGAAGTTGCGCTTAAGACTGGGTTTTCTCTCTGTGTCGGTTTCAACGAGGCAGGGACCGACGGGTCCGGGAATACCAGCGACGCCTATCATTATTTTTGCTGGGAATCCGCGGGCCCCTTCAGCCTTCCCGGTTCGCCTTGAATCCGTCGTTCGATTAATTTTTGAGCGGCCGCATGAAGTCTTCGCAGATGTGGACCCTCGAGACCTTAACTAAAGACTCTTTTTTTCTGTTTCTTCATCCAACAACGGATCGACTGTTTTCCCAGGCAATTGCGATTTTTTGTCGTTCCACGAGGGCCCTTATTTTTTCCTCAAAGGGGAGAGAGGCCTGGCTTCGGTGTGTTTTTTCATACTCCGCATAAAGCTCCTCAAGTGTGACAACCCGTTGGTCGCTGATTTTGATTTTGAATTCCGCTTCCTTCTTCATTTCCATTCACCGTAAGAAACTAGGAATTTTTCTTCAAGGCCGTGATGTTTCAAGATCCCTCGCAATTTGTTTCTGTCGATCTTGGTCTGGTCCAGCAGCAACCGTATCTTCATTTTATCCTTTTCCCGGGACGCCTTCAAGAAGAGGGCGATCAAGTATTCCGGCAGGACGACCTTTGTCCTGACACCCTCGAATTCGGTTTCAACAGCCTCATGGACCGCTTCTTGAGAAAGCCCTTCCGCAGGCAGAAACTCCACCGGCACCCCTTCGATCATGAGCCATTGCCCGGTCCACTGATGGTATCCCCTTGCCTTGAGGGCATCATAAATCGGGAGGAAGGAAATAACCTTTTCCTCTCCCGTTGTGGGGATTGGAAGAATCAAGATGTCGAGGTCTCTGGTAAAAAATGGTTCTACCCATTTGAGCGCGGCAACCGCTCCCCCGATCGCGTAGTCCTTGAGAATTCCATCCTCTTTCAAACCATTGATCACTTCCAGAGTCTTTTTCATCGGAGATTCGTCAGGAATCGTGCCACGAACCGGAAGGAAAGGCAACGAATGTCTACGGGTTCACTCTTGCGAACTCCCGTTCGAGATGGTCTTGCGGTATGAGGAGGAAAATTGCTTGTGCGGGGAGGAATTTAATCATCTGGAAGGTCCCTAGGCCTGCCGAATCAGTTCGATAATTTGATTCAGCTTTTCTTCGGTCAGTTCCTTGTTATCAAGGGTGCGGAACAGCACCGGAAGTTTCCCGATCAGGTTCTCATTCTTGAGCTTCATCATCCCCAGATCGCGGTTGGAAACAGCGGCAAGATCGAAAAACTCGATCCAGTCATCCGATCCCTTCTTGAGCTTCAGTGCCCTCGCGTACTCGGTCAGTTTCTCCTCGGTCTGGGGCGCCGCAAAGAGGCCCCGCTCGAGCTTGGAGATGTTGACGGGATCAAAAC
>CAYYFU010000262.1:0-2244 GCA_964471095.1 uncultured Pseudomonadota bacterium | reverse complement strand
GCTCCATCGGGCTTTGCCCGTGGAGGGGGCGACCTGCCTGCCGGCAGGCACGGCGCGAGCCCCTATAATGACGTTGGTCCGGATCTTGCCCACGCGGGGTCGATCCACCGACCGGAATATTTGCTCGAATCAATCAAGGACCCGAACGCCGTGGTTGTCCCGGCGCCGGGATACTTCGACCCAAAGACCGGGACCTCAACGATGCCGTCATTCGGCGACCAGATTCCGGAAAAGGACTATTATGACATTGTCGAATATCTTCGAGACTTATAAAAAACTCTCCGGCTTGTTTCGTTACCCGGAGGATGCAACCCTGCAGCGGGAACATCGGGGGCTGTTTTCCCTGACGGTTGCCGGCGGGATCCCCCCGTACGAGACCGAGTACGGCCATAAGGATATCTTCTTCAAGACGGAGCGGCTGGCCGATATCGCCGGCTTTTACCGCGCCTTCGGGATGGAGATCGTCGCCGGTGAAAGGGCGGACGGGATCGGGGCGGAGCTGGAGCTGATGCACTGGCTGACGTTAAAAGAAGAGAAGGCGCTGGCAGAGGGGAAAGAGGCGGCGGCCGGAATTTGTCGGGACGCAGCGGTAAAATTCATGAAGGATCATCTGGGCCGCTGGGCCGCCTACTTTGGGGATCAGATTGCCAAAAACTCGTCGCATCCCTATTATCAACAGGCGGGGCGGGAACTTTCCCGTTTTGTAGAATCCGAGTGCCGCCGCCTCGGGGTGGAACCGGAACGGGTGACCGGCTGGAATCCTGAACCGATCTCCGCCAAGGAGTTTACCTGTGAAATCGATCTCTGACTACTACGCAGCCGACCACGATCGTCTCGATGGTCTCTTCAAGACTTATCAGCAATTGAAACGTTCCGACTTTTCAAAGGCGAAGGAGGCGTTTGTCGGCTTCAAGTTCGGACTCCAACGCCACATCATCTGGGAAGAGGATATCCTGTTTCCGCTCTTCGAGAAAAAGACCGGGATGAACCCAAATATGGGGCCTACGGCGGTGATGCGGACGGAGCATCGCCAGATCAAAACAGCACTCGAGGCGATCCATACCCAAGTTGCGAAGGGGAGCCCGGAGACCGACCGGGACGAAAAGACGCTCCTCACCGTTTTGACCGAACATAATGTGAAGGAAGAAAATATCCTCTACCCGGCGATTGACCGGTTGGTCACCGAGGCCGAAACCGCCGAGATCTTCCAAAAGATGGAGACGGTCCCGCGCGAGCGGTACGAAGAGTGTTGCTGACTCAAAAACTTCTCCGTTCTTGCCGGATCCGATAGAGGCGCTCGGTGAATCCTCCCTCCATCTCAAATGCCTTCGCCTGTGCCGTTAGCTGACGATCGAGCAGATAACAACAGAGGTTCAGGAGCGACAGGGCCGCATTGGCAACCAAGGTAGATGAGGGCACCGACTGACACAGACCTTCACGGACAGACACGGACTTGTCCTTGTTGGTCCTTGAGTGTCCGTGTTCGTCCTGAACCCATCCACTCACCTCTTCTACGGCAGAGCACCTCTTTGCCTTAAAGCGGAGCAGCGCCGGATGATCTGGCGGCCAAAGTGACCAGCCTCGCTGTCGCAAAAAGTCCTCATAGTCGAGCCTTAGTTCCTCCAGGCTGGCGCGCGCGACGTTTGTTAGTTTAAGCTCTGTTTTCTTCGAGGTTCCTGATGCCTGGCTCGCCTCCGCGATATTTTGCACACCGGAACGAGCCGCTTGCACCATTTGGTCGTGGGTTCTGCTTCGTGGAGAAATGTAACGATCACAAAAACGTACGGTAACATCGTAGATCAACTGCGCCATCTGGAAACTCTTGAGCTTGCGATAACCGCCGTGCGGTGGGATTAATTGGTTCTTCGAAATCTTTCCCTGCATCTGCTCCCTCTTGCGACTTAAACACGACAACGATTCATTTGACCAGACAAAAGTTGCAACCACACTCCCCCTGGCCAAAGCCGCTCGAGTTGAAAGTTGTGGCAGGCCTGTTGCTCACCTGGTTTCGTTTGCATCTCCTTCAAAATTAACGTAAGCCCCCACCGATGAAGAAGCTCGTTGCCGTGATCGGCGCCTCCAGTCCAACCCAGCAGGATCTCCGAAATGCCGAGGAGGTTGGGACCCTGATCGCCCGACAGGGCTGGATCCTGATCAACGGTGGTTTGGAGGGGGTGATGGAGGCCTCTGCCAAGGGGGCCGCCGAGGCGGGCGGGACCGTGGTCGGGATCCTGCCGACCGCCA
>CAYYFU010000261.1:0-2252 GCA_964471095.1 uncultured Pseudomonadota bacterium | reverse complement strand
ATCCAACCGCGCATCCAGGGATGGAGATCACATTCAATCTTGAAAATTTCCGGTCGAGCAAAGAAAAGTTGCAAGGGAGGACTGGAAGCCCCCTGGGCCTCATTCCTTGCCGGATTTTCCCGCGAAGCGGTACGGAGGTTATGAAGAAGCCGATCGCTATTGGTGACTGCCACCGTCGACCCGGCCGGCACAATCAGCAGATGGGGGTCACACCGACACCCCTTTTGATCCATCAGCAACGGTCCGGTATTCTGCCATCGCTTGCCTCCCTCCACCTTTCCCCTGAGATAAACCACGACGTTCTGCAACCCTCCTTTTTTATCGGTCAACAACTCTTCGGAGAGGACTTCTTTCCCACAAACTATCCGGTCAGTCGTCACGATTTTTTTGCGAATCGGCACCTCACCCCCCCGCAAACGGATGAGCCCCGTGGCGAACCCGCCGGCCCAGAGGTTTGCCGGGAGCAGCATCACGAGGAGCCAGAGTATTTTCATCGAGAGAGATTCAATAGATAATCGCGTAACGCCTCCGCCTGCTGTTGACGATTCCCCTCCAAAATGTCGGGCGGGGCCGCATCATCCGCCGGTAAAAAGGCTGGCATCGCCACCCCGGGGGTGAACGGCTGCGGATCCTTGATCCACTCCGGCAGAAATTCGGGACGAATTCTCTCCCGCACCAGGGTCAGATCAGGGCCCCACTGCTGCGGCGGACTGAGGGGAGTCACAGCGCCACGGATATGACAGGAAAAACAGCTGAAATAATCACGGGAGACCAGTTTTTCCGCCGCCCGCCGGACCTCCGGAGGCATCGGTGGAGGCGGTGTCGCCGAATAGAAATCCGGCCTTGCCTGATCGAGCGCAGAGAAATACCGGATCACCCGATGTGTCGCCTGATCCTCAAAACCAAAGGCCGGCATCCGGATATCAATCCAGGGGCGAATCCGGATTTTCCCCGGATTTTTTAGGAAAGAAAACATCCATTCGGGCCGGACCCGGGCACCGATCCCCATCAGATTGGGAGGGGCCTTGCCCGGATCCTCCATCGCCGCCTCAATGAGGCGCCCCTCCCCCTCGATCCAATGGCACCCCTTGCAGTTGAGCCGGTCGATCATCCGACGACCGTCCTCAATCTCTCGCTGGCGGGGTCGGCGCTGGCTCATGAGATAGCGTTCCGGCACCTCTTCCTTGTTCATCCCCTTGAGAAAGACAACGAGAGAATGGATCTGGTCATCGGTTAGATTAAAATTGGGCATCCGGGAGGAGGTCTTTTCGGTCAGATACATCCGCGGATCCTTCAGCTTGCCGGCGGTCCAAGACTCCCAGGTTCGAGGGACTGAGGTATCGCCAAAATCGAGCTCCAGCGTCTCCTTCTTGCCAAAGGCGGTCAGTTCCACCGACAGTCTTGAGGCATTCTCAAACCCCTTGATCTCATGACAGCCGTAACAGCCATACTGGGAAACGAGGAGAAAACCTTCCTGAGCCTTCTCTGTATCCTGCAGATCTTGATGAAGCGTCGGATCCTCTTCCCGCGCTTCCCCCTGAGTCATTAAGAATGCGGTGATATCAGCTGCCTCCCACTGGGTCAGGCGGAGACTCGGCATCCGGGCGTCCGGATTGAAGCCCTTCGGGTCCTGGATCCAGCTATAGATCCAGTCGGGAGAAGTTTTTTCGGCAATCCGGTCAAGCGCCGCCGCGAGCCCCGTGCCCTTATCTCCCAACGTATGACACCCATAACAGCCGACCGTTTCAAACAATCGCTTCCCTTCAGCGACATTGCCGCCGGGGTAACGACCGAATGGAAACGAGTAGGGCTCTGAGGATTGGAGTAGATAGGCCGCCACCTTTTCAATCTGTCCCGGGGCCTCAATATCCAGGGGTGCCCGCGGCATCTTTGTCTTCGGCCGGTACCCCTTCGGATCGCGAATCCAGTCGATCAGCCAGGCCTCCGAGACCTTGGCAGACAATCGTCGGAGGGAGGGACCGGCCTTCGGGGCCGCCTCAAAACCCTGAATGACGTGACAACCGGTGCAGCCGAGATTCCAAAACAGCTTCTTTCCTTGCAGGGCCACCGGGGCATAATCGAGTTTCCACTGATCTAGATGACACTTGGTACAGGAGGACTGGAGAAAATCCCCACGCAGCAACGGCTTTTCCCAGTGGTGGACAACCCCATGGACGTAATCCCCCTCTTCCAGCGGTTTTCCTTTAATCTGAGTGGCGCGTCCCTGGCCCCCATGACAAGTGGTACAACCG
>CAYYFU010000260.1:0-2264 GCA_964471095.1 uncultured Pseudomonadota bacterium | reverse complement strand
CACGCGAGAGGGGCCGGGCCTCCACCATCAAAACCTGGTCTCCGGCCTGCCACTCATTTTTTTCGTCACGCGCCTTACATTTCTTGCGCTTGACCACGATCTTTTTAAATTCAGCGTTCTGGGTCCGCCGCTCCACGGTGACCACCACCGTCTTTTGCATCTTGCGGCTCAACACCGTACCGGTCATTGTCCTCTTCACACCGCCTCCTTACCTTTCACAGGGGCTCGCGTCGCCAGTTGTAAAAACGTCAGGGTTCTCGCGATCTCCCGACGCAATTTGGAACGCTCCGAGGTCTTCGTCGAGGTCCCCATCTGAATCTTGAGCGAGAGGTCGGCCAATTTTTTGCGAAGCTCGGCTTCGTGCCCTTTGAGTTCCGCCGCACTCTTCTGTTTCAATTCGTTAGACTCCATGGAATTTCTCCCGCGTCAGAATCTGCGTGCAAACCGGAAGCTTGTCCGAGGCCAGCTTCAACGCCTGTCGTGCCAAGACCGGCTCCAAGCCCTCAACCTCAAACAAGACACGTCCCGGTTTGATCACCGCGCCCCATCCCTCCACATTTCCCTTCCCCTTGCCCATCCGGGTTTCAGCCGGTTTTTTCGTAATCGGCTTGTCCGGAAAGATTCGGATCCAGATCTTTCCCCCCTTCTTCATGAAACGGGCCATCGCCATCCGACCCGCTTCAATCTGTCGGGAAGTGATCAATCCCCTCTCGAGGGCCTGAAGACCAAAATCACCAAAGCTCAAAAAACCGCCACGCGTGGCCTGGCCGTAGTTCCGTCCTTTTTGGACCTTCCTGAATTTAAGCCGCGCCGGTTGTAACATAAATTATGCCGCCTCTCCTTCGTAGGGGCTCGCGTCGCCCCCTCGACCGGCAAAGCCGGATCGAGCCTCCCCTTCAACGGGCCTTTGGCCCTGGTTTAAAGACATTGCGTTCATGCCGCCTCATCCCCCCCAGAGGTGGGTCCCTGCCCGCCGGCAGGCACGATACCTTTGGCGGAAAAAATCTCACCCTTGTAAACCCAGCATTTGACCCCAATCTTTCCGTAGGTGGTCAACGCCTCCGCCTGACCGTAATCGATATCCGCCCGCAGGGTCTGCAAAGGGACCCGACCCTCCCGATACCACTCGCTCCGCGCAATTTCAGATCCGGCCAGTCGACCCCCACACATCACCTTGACCCCCAGGGCCCCGAATTTTAATGCGGAGGTGACCGATTTTTTCATCGCGCGACGGAACGAGACACGCCGCTCTAGTTGCATGGCAATATTTTCCGCCACCAATTGGGCATCCAATTCCGCCTTGCGCACTTCATGGATATTGATATCGACGGGATGTCCCAGGAGCTGGGTCAGTTCCTGCCGGAGGGAATCAATGCCGGTCCCCTTCTTGCCGATCACCAAACCGGGACGGGCCGTGTGAATCTGCGCGACGACATTCGAGCCTCGCCGCTCGATTTCAATCCGGGAGACACCGGCATGCTGCAACTTCTCCTTAATAAGGCCCCGAATCCGGATATCTTCCGCCAAAAACCGGGCATAATCCTTCCGGGAATACCACCGGGATAGCCACGTCTTGGTCACACCGAGCCGAAATCCATAAGGATGTGTCTTTTGTCCCATTTAAATTCGAGGGAGATACCGCTCTCCCTCGACCTCCCATCTGATCATCCGCGATCGCATCGCTCGCTTCGCGGAATTAATCCGTCTTCGCTCGCTGTTCATTTTTCCTCCAGTACAACGGTAATATGACTCGTCTTCTTGTTGATCCGGGAGGCCGAACCCCTCGCCCTCGTTAAAAACCGTCGCAACGTCGGCCCTTGATCGACCCAAATGGAATGGACAACAAGATTGTCGAGATCGACATTCCCTTTTTGATCGGCGGAGGCAACCGCCGACCGAATCAATTTTGCCATATTTTCAGCCGAGGCGGTCCGCGTGAACGTCAGCAGGTCCAACGCCTCCTGGACCCGCTTGCCGCGTACCCGATCGGCCACCAGCCGGACCTTCCGTGGCGCCACCCTTAAATAACGCAATTTGGCACTAAACTCGGCCATCTCTTATCCTCTCGCCTTTCCCGCTGCCGGCGGGGCCGCTGGCGCCGCTGCGGATGGCGCTCCCGCTGCTGCCGGAGCCCCCCCTGGCGCCCCTGGAACCGCTCCGGCGGCCGGTGCGGCCCCCGGGGCCGCCTCTTTCCGAATCCCGGAATGTCCCTTGAAGTGCCGTGTGGGGGCAAACTCTCCGAGGTGGTGACCGACCATGTTTTC
>CAYYFU010000259.1:0-2275 GCA_964471095.1 uncultured Pseudomonadota bacterium | reverse complement strand
GAGCGACGTTGGGACGGGTGGTGGTCGGGGGTTCCAGTTTTCAGCTGGAGACCGTGCGGACATTTCGCCCGGAGGTGGCAGTCCTGCTCAACGTCACGCCGGATCATCTGGATCGCTACGCCACGTTTCAGGACTATGTCGCTGCGAAGATGAGGATTCTGAAGGAGCAGACCCGTCGCGAGGCGGTCGTTTATAACGCGGATGACAAGCACCTATCGGGATACGTTCGGCGCGCCCGGTCCCGGAAAATCCCGTTTTCCTCCTCTCGTCCGCTGGCGGAGGGGATGTTTTTGACCGGGGGCGGGATCGCCCGCCGCTGGGGAGGTTCTTTTGAAAACTACCCGACCGGATCTCTCAAGCTCGTCGGTCTGCACAACCTGGAGAATGTGATGGCGTCGATCGGGACCGCCCGGTTTCTGGGGGTCGAGCCGGCGGTGATTCGCAAGTGCCTGGAAAAATTTGAAGGACTTCCCCACCGGATGCAGTTGGTTCGGGAACGGGCCGGGGTTCGTTATTTTGATGACTCCAAGGGAACCAATGTCGATGCGGTGATCAAGTCGGTTGCCGGTTTTGCGGGAAGGAAACTCATTCTGATTGCCGGCGGTCGGAACAAGGGGACTTCTTTTGCGCCGCTCAAAAAGCCGGTCAGTGAAAAGGTCAGACTCCTGCTGTTGATCGGGGAGTCGAGTTCCAAGATCAAACGGGAGCTGGAGGGGACAACGGAAATCCGCGAGGTGGGAACCTTGGCGGATGCCGTTCAGGCGGCAGGTCGCGAGGCAACTCCCGGAGAGATCGTCCTGTTGTCGCCCGCCTGTGCGAGCTTCGATCAATTTAAAAATTATGAAGAGAGGGGAGACCGCTTTCAGGAGTGGGTGCGCGCCTTATGAAACGTTCCTTTGATTATGTCCTCTTTTTGACGACCTTGCTGTTGGTGGCGCTGGGGCTCGTGATGATTTTTTCGGCCTCGGGGGTCCTGGCCAAGGAGAAATTCGGCGACACGACCTATTTTTTGAAAAAGGAACTGTTCGCGGCGGTGATCGGAATTGCCGGCCTGCTGATGGCCCGGCTGTTGCCGGTCCGGTTTTTCCCCAAACTTGTGTTTCCCCTGTTGTTGGCGGCCCTCCTGCTCCTCCTGCTCGTTTTTGCCCCGGCCATTGGGGTGAAAGTGGGAGGGGCCTCCCGATGGATCCGGTTGGGTCCCTTTTCCTTGCAGCCGTCGGAGGTGGCCAAGGTCGCCCTCGTTTTTTTTATGGCCTGGGTCATGGCGAGACGCCAGGACAAGATCGGCTTCCTTTCGCATTTCGTCTCCCCGCTCGTGATCTCCGGGTTGCTGATCGGTCTGGTCTTGCTGGGTAAAGATCTGGGGGGTGGGGCGGTGATGGGGGCGACCCTTTTCTGTCTGATGTACATCGGCGGTGTCCGGCCGGTCTATCTTGCCTCAGAATTGTTGCTGGCCCTGCCGGCCCTCTACTTTTTGATTGCCCAGGTTCCTTATCGGCGCCGGAGAATCCTGGCTTTTTTGAATCCCTGGGAGCATCAGCAAGGGGCCGGATTTCAAATTATCCAGTCGTACGTCGCCTTTCATGTCGGAAGCTTTTTTGGCCAGGGGTTGGGGGAAGGGAAGCAAAAACTCTTTTATCTTCCCGAGGCGCACACCGATTTTATTTTTTCCGTGCTGGGTGAGGAGTTGGGTCTGTTGGGGACCTTGGGCGTCCTTGTCCTGTTTGGGATCTGGCTGTTCCGGGCTTTTCGAATCTCCTGGAAGGCACCGGATCTCTTTTCTTCCTATCTCGCGATGGGGATTACTCTGCTGATCGGTTTTCAGGTGATTTTCAATGTGGCGGTGGTGATGGGACTGCTCCCGACCAAAGGACTCCCGCTCCCGTTTGTGAGTTACGGCGGGAGTTCTCTCGTGCTCTCGCTTTTTTGTGTCGGAATCTTGCTGAATATTTCGTCGAGGACGGAGGGTTGAATCTTGTGATTGCGACATCCGGTTCCGGAGGAGACTTTTTTTCCGGGGTTGCCATTGGGGAGGCCTTGAAAACCCAGGGGCCCCATCAGGTCCATTTCCTGATTTCCGGAGAAGGGATTCAGGAGGAGATCTTGAGTCGGGAAGGGTTCCCATTTGAAAGGATTCCGGTCGGTCGGTTGAAGGGACAACCCCGGCGCGTTCAATGGAAGACGCTGGTCTCCTTGCCGAGCCTCCTTTGGAAGATTCGGCGGGGTCTTCAACAGGGAGATACATCGGTTGTGTTAGGCACCGGGGCCTACAGCT
>CAYYFU010000258.1:0-2284 GCA_964471095.1 uncultured Pseudomonadota bacterium | reverse complement strand
GGGATGAGAGCTACGCCGGTTCGGAATCGTTTGAAAAACTGAAGGCGGCAGTCCGGGAGATCACCGGGTTTGAGCAGGTCATCCCGACCCATCAGGGACGGGGGGCGGAAAATGTCCTTTGTTCCACCTTACTAAAGGAGGGGGATCTGATCCCCGGCAACGCGCACTTCGACACCACCAAGGCGCATATCGAATTTCGCAAGGCGCGCGCCGTCGATTGCACGATCCACGAGGCACGGGACCCAAAAAACCTGCATCCTTTTAAAGGGAACCTCGATCTGGATCTTTTGGAGGAGGTGTTACGGACGGACGGCAAAAAAATCCCGTTTGTCCTGATCACGATCACTTGCAACACCGGGGGAGGCCAGCCGGTCTCGCTGGAAAATATCGGGGGGGTCAAGCAACTTTGTCAGAGGCATGGCGTCCGGCTCTTTTTTGACATGGCCCGGTTTGCGGAGAACGCCTATTTTATCAAAAGGCGGGAACCGGGGTATGCCGATCTTTCTATCCGGGAGATTTGCAAAAAGATGTTTGCGGGAGTCGATGGGGCGACGATGTCGGCCAAGAAGGATGCGATCGCCGCGATGGGGGGTTTTCTGGCGCTCCGGGATAAAGAGCTGTATGACCGTTGCAGTCCCGTTGCGATCCTGTTCGAGGGGTACCTGACCTACGGCGGGATGACCGGCGGCACGATGGGGGCGGTCGCGCAGGGGCTCCATGAGGCGACCGAATTTGACTACCTTGAGTCGCGCGTCGGGCAGGTCCGGCGATTTGGGGAAAAATTGGCGGCCCGGGAGGTTCCGATCCTGCAACCGGTCGGCGGGCATGCCGTTTATATTGATGCCCGGGAATTCCTGCCGCAGATCCCGCGACAAAATTTTCCCGGTCAGTCTCTCGTGGTGGCTGCTTATCGAGAAGGAGGGATCCGGAGCTGTGAGATCGGGACGGTATTGGCCGACCGTGACCCGGTCACACGGGAGAACCGGTATCCCGATCTGGAACTGGTCCGGCTGGCGATCCCGCGCCGGACGTTTACCGACAATCACCTTAACTATGTCGCGGGGGTCTACGCGGAACTGTTGAAGTCGAGGGGGAAGATCCGCGGGCTTGAGATCACCCAGGAGGCGCCGATCCTCAGGCATTTTACCTGTGAGTTCAAACCAGCGGAATAAATTCTGCCCTGCCCGATTTCCCGGTGCCGACTCCCATCGGTTCAATATGGAGCGGACGGACCGACGGATCCAGCCAGATCTTAAACCCCGCCTTGCGGGCCTTTTCGCAGAAATAGAAATCTTCCGAGAGATGATTCTTGCCGCGCCATTCGCCGGCAAACCAGGGGGGGCGGATTTTTTCAAAGACGCGACGTTCGATCAGGAGGCAACCGGCGCCGACGAAGTCCACCCTCTGCACCCCCTCTCTTAATGTAAGAGAGGGGGTTGGGGGGTGAGTTATGGCCATCACCTCATGCGGCGGCGTTCTTTTTCGGTACAGCCCGCTCACGATCGGTTGCCGGTGGGCGAGGAGCCGCGTCAGGGTGTCGGCGGCCGGGACGATATCGGAATCGAGAAAGAAGAGGTGGGTTGGCCTCAAAGGGTGCTGGAGCATCTGATCCACCAGATGGTTTCTGGCCCGGTCGATCAGCGCCCCCTGAAAGACCGAGAGGTCGGTCGGAAAGGGACGATCCAGCTCCAGCCAGGAGGCGACGGCCCTCCAATAAATCATCGGACCGGCCAACGGGATGCCGATCAGGACGCGCGAACGTCTCTTTTTCATAACCATTGCTTACCGGGGGAGGATCATATTATCAAGAACCGATGGACGATTTTTTTAACGAGGCGCTGACCCATTTCCAAAATCTGATTCGCTTAAAAACAGTCAACCCGCCGGGGAATGAGCGTTTGGCGACCGACACTCTCGGACCGATCCTTAAGGCCGCCGGGATTGATTTTAAAATTGTCGAGGCAGAACCGGGACGCGCCAATCTTGTCGCACGAATCTCTTCAGGCGGTTCAGAGGGTCCTTTATTGCTTTCATCACATCTGGACGTCGTCCCGGTGGAGGAGGCGAAATGGAAATTTCCCCCGTTTGAGGCAAGGATTGAAGACGGTTATCTCTGGGGGCGCGGGACGATCGACATGAAGCATATGGCGGTCTACTCGCTGATGACGCTGCTCCGGTTGAAACGGGAAGGGGCGCGGTTGAATCGGGATCTCATTTGGGCGGCGGTGGCGGACGAAGAGGCCGGTTGTGACCTGGGTTCCCGCTTTTTGGTCGAGAACTATCC
>CAYYFU010000257.1:0-2298 GCA_964471095.1 uncultured Pseudomonadota bacterium | reverse complement strand
CAACTATTTTCGCCAAAAGGAGTATCTGGTCGCTGCCGAGGCGTACAAAGGTTTTACCCGCTTGCATCCCGCCTACCCCAAGATCGATTATGTCTATTACCGAACCGGGCTCTCTTATTTCAAGGAAAGCCCCAAGGCGATCGACCGTGACCAACAGTACCTGGATGACGCGATTCATTATTTCACCTTAACGTTAGAGGATGCCCAGAGTACCTACCGAGATATCGCCCGGGAAAAATGGGTCGAGGCGCGCAAGCGGCTCGCGAATCGTTCCTATTATATCGGTCGCTTTTATTACCGGACCGGAGAGTACCTCGCGGCGATCCCCCGGTTTGAAGAGATCGTGACCAAGTACACCGACTTGGGGCTGGATGAGAAGGCGCTCTATTTTCTCGGCCGCTCTTATGTTGAACTGGATCAAAAGGAGAGGGCGGCGGAGATCGTCTCGGTCTTTGAACAGCATTTTCCGCAAAGCCGGTTTCGAAAAAAATTGGCCCGGGAAATTGGCCTGCAGTGAAGCCAGGGAGGAATTTATGGAAGGGAATCTTCAGACATGGATTGAAACAGGCAAGCGCCAGTTTTTGACCCAGCAGTACCACCGGGCGGAACAGAGCTTTCTGAAGGTCCTCCGAGGGGGGGTCCGTTATGCGGATGTCTTGAACATGCTCGGGATGATCTACCATGCCCAGGGGAGGTTCAATGATGCCCTGCTCTGTTTTGAAGAGGCGCTCCGTCTGAATCCAAACTATCTCGAGGCGAGCCTCAATCTTGCTGTCCTCTATAACGACTTGGGAGAATACCGAAAGGCCAAGGCGCTCTATCAGCGGGTGCACCAGGGGAAAAAGGGATCGGTCGTCATGAATCCGGTGCTCAAGGGAAAACTGGCCAACCAGCATGCCGCCCTTGGTGACACCTATGCGGGGATTGGACAACTGAATGAAGCGATCGATGAATACAAAAAAGCCCTCGCCCTTTGCCCGACGTATCAGGATATCCGCACCAAGTTGGGGGTCTGTTACCGTGACAGCAACCGGAAGGAACTCGCCGTGAAGGAACTGACCGGATCAGTCCGGCAGCGTCCCACTTATCTCCCTGCCCGAATTCAGCTAGGCATCACCTATTTTTCCAAAGGGATCTTGAATAAGGCGGTCAAGGAATGGAAAGAAGTCTTGAAGAGGGACAAGAAGAACAAGCTGGCCCAGACCTATCTGCGGATCTCGGAGAATCACAAAAAGAAGGATTAAATCCGTTTTTGCAGGTCGGCGACCGCCTCGGGCCAGCGGGAGGCGGGGATCCCCCCTTGCGCCATGTCGGCCCGGCCGCCGCCGTAGCCGCCCAGTGGTCCGGTGATCTCCTTCAACAACTTCCCGGCGTCGTAACGCGCGGTCAGATCCTTCGAGACGCGCAGGATCAACGCGACCTTTTCCCCTTCAACACCCCCCAGCAGCGCAATCCCTTGCCCAAGTTTCTGAATCTTTTGGTCAGATAAATCACGCAACCCCTTCGCCTCCAGCTCCGCCTTCAGGATCAGGAGCTTGACCCCGCCGACCTCGCGGATCTCCCCCTCGGCGTTGCCGCCGACCGCCCGCTTTTTTTGCTGTTCAAGATCCTTTTCCAGCCGCTTGACCTGATCGACCAGCTTCTCGATCCGTTCGGCGACCTGCGCCGGCGCAACCTTGAGCGATTGCGCGATCCGCGTGATCTGATCTTCCATCTCCTGCAATTTTTTCAGTGCCGATTCTCCCACCACCGCCTCCACCCGCCGGACCCCGGCCGCCACCGACGACTCGCCGGTGATCTTCAACAACTTGATCTCGCCGGTATTGCCGACATGGGTCCCGCCGCAGAACTCTAGCGAGAAATCCCCCATTTTGACAACCCGAACCTTGTCGCCGTATTTTTCGTCAAAAAAGGCGAGCGCCCCGAGCCGGATCGCTTCGTCGTAAGGGAGGACCTGGTGCGTGACGGCGAGCCGCTCCTGGATCTTTCGGTTGGTCAAATCCTCGATCTCCCGCAACGTCATCTTGGGAACCGCCTCAAAGTGGGAGAAGTCGAAGCGCAACCGACGCGGTTCCACGAGCGACCCCGCCTGCCGGACATGTTTCCCCAGCAGTTCGCGGAGCGCCGCATGGAGCAGATGCGTCGCCGAGTGGTGGTGCATCGCCCCCTCTCGCAACGGGCGGTCCACCTCAAGCGCCACCTCCTCCCCCTCCCGAAGCCCCCCTGCTTCGATCTGAACGCGGTGCAGGATCGCCCCCTCCCCCTTTTGCGTGTCGAGAACCGTGGCGCGAAGATTCC
>CAYYFU010000256.1:0-2325 GCA_964471095.1 uncultured Pseudomonadota bacterium | reverse complement strand
CAAGGAGGACTGCGGGAATTTTTTCAAAAATTCATCGAACAACCGAACCGCTTCTTTATAATTGCCGAGATTCACCGTGCTCAACGCGCGCCGGTAGTCGGACTCCTCGCTGGACTCCTTCCCCCCTTTGGTGGGGCGGCTCAGAACCTCCTCGAGTTGTTTTTGGTGAAGGGAGAGTCGTTCTTCGATCCCGGTCAACCGGAAATCGAAATCACGCAGGACCTTGCCGTTTTTTTCCGACTCTTGCTGAAAGAAATACTTGGTCTCCTCAATCAAACCCCTCAAGGAAAGGATCTCCTGTCGGAGCTGAGAAACCTCCTGATTGGTCTCTGCCAACATCCGTCCGGTTGATTCCTGGAGCCGGTTTAGTTCCTTAACCTGCTCCTCCAGGGACCCCCCCCAGGCGGGCGTTGCGGTAAGCAACAGAAACAGAAACAGTTTTCGCATCAGGCGATAAAAAAACCGCGGTGGAAAACTCCGCCGCGGCTTTTTTCCTTATTGAGAATAAAGAAACTAGTCTTTTGCAAACTCTGCCCGGCGATTCTTCCACCAGCAGCTCTCATTGTGGCACGACTCAAGGGACTTTTCTTCCCCATAACTCTTGGTCTTCAAGCGGCCTTTGGCAACGCCCAAGGAAACGAGATAATCCTTGGCTGCCTTGGCACGACGATGACCCAATGCGATGTTATACTCCTCACTGCCTCGCTCATCGCAATGTCCCTCGACCACCACTTTGGTGCCTTCGTGTTCCTTGAGGTACTTGGAATTTCCCTCCATCGTCTTCTTGTACTCTGATTTGATGTCCGACTGATCAAAATCAAAGTGGATCCGATTCAACCCCTTGACCTTTTCGGCTGTCTTCGGTTTTCCCTGCTGTTGGCAACCCGCCGCAAGGAACAAGCCGAGCGCCCCCGCCGCCATGACCATCATCATCTTACGCATAGTGTCTCCCCTCCTTATTGGGAACTCTTGAATAACAAACTAAAAAAACCTTTTAGAAAATCTCAGAGAGCGTTAAATCTCCTTATGGAACGGTGCATTATGTATGTGAGCAGGGAGGGAAAGTCAACTAATTTCAGGCAGGTATCCCGGTTCCTCCTGGGGGCCCTGTTTATCTCCATCGGCGGGCTGGTCACGGGGGTGAGGACAAATATCCCTGGACGGAACATCTGGAGGCGTATAAATAATTCCCATGCCGGCTCGCATTCGATACGATGTCATGGTGGTTGATCGCTCCCCGCTGGCTCGAAACATGTACCAGGTCCTCTTTTCCGGCCAGGATCGGTTCCGGCTTCTGTTTGGTGAGGAATATCAGTCTCTTTTCAAGCGGAGCGCCCGATTACGCCCCGACCTGTTGCTGGTGAACAGCAATGCCCTGGCGGTGGGGGAACCGCTGAAATTTCCTTGCCCGACGATCCTCTTGAATTCCAAGCAGCGCAACGATCTCAAGGAATCGTTCCCCGAAGACGACCCCCAAAGGGTCCTCCTGGAGAAGCCGTTTTATCCCTATGAGCTTTTATCGATTGCGCATCGGCTGGTTCGGGACAAGCGGGAACGGCCGCGGCGGGGCCGTCCCCCCGGGAGGAGGCCCAAAAAATGACGCCCCCAGGTCCGGAAAGACGCCTCTTTCCCCGCAAGAAATTGCGGACACGCGTCGTTTTAGAGGACGAAACCGGCGAAGGGTTTGTCTTTTTTTATTCGACCGATATCAGTATCGGCGGGTTGTTTTTTGAGTCCGATGTGCCGCTTAAAATAGGGACGCGGGCATTCCTTTCTTTTGCGTTGGAGGAGGGAGATCGCCCGATCCGTTCGATCGGTCAGATCGTTCGGGTGGAACGGGAATCGGGGGCGGGCGTGATCATTTTGGGAGTCGGTGTCCAGTTTTTGGATCTGGCGGAAGAGAACCGACGGCAGATCGAAGCCTACGTCAATTCATAAACTCGTTCAGTTTTTTCAATCCCGCTAAATCGTGGGGATCCTCCGGCAGGGCGGGGATCGATAGATAAAGAGTGCGCGATCCGGCGACCCCTTTCAGGAGCCGGACCTCCTCCCGGTCCCGTTCCCCCAGCCGGCGGTATTCCTCCAGATTCCGTTGGAGTTTGGCCCTCAAAGCGGGGCTGAACGGGGCGCGTTCGTCATCCGCGGCATCCGCCAGACCGGCGTGGGTCCGATTGACGACAAACCCAAGAAACGGGAGCTTGGCCTCCTGGATCCGATCGAAGAAATAGAGGGAGTCCTGGAGGCTCGCCGCCGCGGGTGAGGTGATCAGCAGAAACCCGACAAATGGTTGCCGGAGCAAATCCTGGACGGATTCGGCTCGTGCCC
>CAYYFU010000255.1:0-2326 GCA_964471095.1 uncultured Pseudomonadota bacterium | reverse complement strand
CTCCCGGGTCGTCATCCCGGTTTTTCCGTTCCTTCCGCGACGCTGGGCCCGATAGATGCTGATCGGGTTTCTCTTGATCTGGCCGTTATGGGAGATCGTGACGACCATTTCTTCCTCGGCAATCAGGTCCTCCATCGTCAGTTCCTGGGTCTTCGCCTGGATCTCGGTCCGGCGCGGGTCGGCATAGTTCTTTTTGATCTCCTGCAATTCATTGCCGATGATCTCGTAAACCAGTTTTTCGCTTTTCAGGATTTCCTTCAGTCTCTTGATCTCCTTCTGGACTTCCGCATAATCCTCCACAATCTTCTCCCGTTCCAGAGCGGTCAGCCGCTGGAGCTTCATCTCGAGGATCGCCTGGGCCTGGATCTCGGAAAGCTCATACTTCTTGATCAAACCCTCCTTCGCCTCTTGGGGGCTCTTCGCCTTGCGAATCAGCGCGATCACCGCATCCAGGTTGTCGACCGCAATCTTAAGCCCTTCCAGGATATGCGCCCGCTCCTCCGCCTTCCGAAGGTCATAGGCGGTCCGTCGGGCCACCACCTCCCGCCGGTGGTCCAAAAAGATCCGCAGCGCCTCTTTGAGATTCAGGAGACGCGGTTGCCCACCGACGATCGCCAGCATGATCACCCCAAAGGTCGCCTGCATCGCGGTATGGGTGTAGAGCTGGTTCAAGACAACTCCGGCCACCGCCCCTTTTTTGAGTTCCACGACAATCCGCATCCCGTCCTTGTCCGATTCATCGCGGAGATCGGAGATCCCCTCAATCTTTCCGTCACGGTGCAATTCGGCGATCTTTTCGATCAATCGGGCCTTGTTCACCTGAAACGGGATCTCGGTAATCACAATGTTTTCCCGGTCGCCCCGAGCGACCGGTTCAATCGCGGCGCGGGCCCGCATCTGGATAATCCCCTTGCCGGTTCGATGCGCCTCCCGAATCCCCTCTTTCCCGTAAATAAACCCACCGGTCGGAAAGTCCGGACCCGGGACAATCTTCATCAGATCCTCAATCGCGATCTCGGGGTTCTTGATCATCGCCAACGAGGCATCGACCAATTCCCCCAAATTGTGGGGGGGGATCTTCGTCGCCATCCCGACCGCGATCCCGTCGGCGCCGTTCATCAAAAGGTTCGGAATCTTGGAGGGAAGGACCAACGGCTCCAGGGTGGAGTCGTCAAAATTCGGGTGAAAATCGACCGTTTCCTTCTCGATGTCGGCCAACATCTCCTCGGCCAGCTTGGTCAACCGGGCCTCGGTATAGCGGTAGGCGGCCGGCGGGTCGCCGTCGATCGACCCAAAATTCCCCTGCCCGTCGATCAGCGGGTACCGCATATTCCATTCCTGGGCCATCCGGACCAAGGCGTCATAGACCGCTAAATCCCCGTGGGGATGGTATTTTTTCAACACCTCCCCAACGACCCCGGCGCACTTGGAGTAACGCTTCGAGGAGAGGAGCCCCTCCTGGTACATGGCATACAGGATCCGGCGGTGAACCGGCTTGAGACCATCCCGCGCATCCGGGATCGCCCGACCGATGATCACGCTCATCGCGTAATCCAGGTAACTGACGCGCATTTCGTCTTCGATATTGACGGGGAGAATCTCTGCGGATCTGGGTGACATTGCGGCAGAATTTCTCATCAAGGGTGAGCGATTGTCAATTCAAATTCCGTGCCAACCGATCAGGCTCTGGACTAGAATTATCAAGCGCTGGCAGTCGGCGGTGAAATTGCTTTTTTTCAAGGAAAAAACATCCCGTCGGGGATTTTTTTATATTGACACCCCTCGAAAGATGGTACTATACGCGCGTTTGCTAAGTATAGGTTTCGCGAACCCGCACGAAATCAAGATTTGCGGGTCGCAATCAAAACAAGGGAGGGGGTGACACATAATGACAAAAGGAGAACTCGTCGCGTGGATTGCTAAAGATTGCAAGGTCTCGAAGGCGGTTGCTGAGAGAGTCCTCAATTCTACCACCTACAACATCTCGAAGTGTCTGAAGAAGAGGGACAAACTCACTCTCACTGGGTTTGGCACCTTTTCGGTGGCCAAGAGGCGTGCCCGCAAGGGACGGAATCCTCAGACCGGTGCAGAGATCGACATCAAGGCAGCAAGCGTCCCGAAATTCAAACCGGGAAAGGAGCTGCGCAAAGCAGTGCAGTAAGGTGTTGTGGCGACAAAAGACCCTCCGCGGCGTAGCTGCGGGGGGTTTTTTTATGAAAAAACATCTTAGAATTTTGGCGGTGATGGATCGTTACGACGGATACGACTTCCGTCGCGACACCTCCCATCTCCTCTTGCTCAAACTGTTCGAACGCGGGCACCTCAT
>CAYYFU010000254.1:0-2385 GCA_964471095.1 uncultured Pseudomonadota bacterium | reverse complement strand
CCGAGGGTCAAAACCATTATTCCTTCTCGACCAAATTCCCGCTGGAAAAGGGGATGAACGTGGTGACGGTCGCCGCAGAAGACAATCAGGAACTCACCAGCCGCCGCCAATGGATCGTCTGGAGAAAGAAATAATGCCGTCTGTACTCACGCTGGGGGTTTTTGACGGCGTCCACCGGGGTCATCAATTCATCTTCAAAAAAATGACCCGCCGGGCTCGGGTCCTCCGGATGACACCGGTCGTCTATACGTTTGACCCCCACCCGGCCCGTGTCCTGGTGCCCAAGGCCTGTCCCCCGATGCTGACCACGTTGGCGCAACGACTCACCCTGATCCGCGCGTGTGGGATCCGGAGAATTATCGTCCAACGTTTTTCCAAGAAATTCGCCCATCTTTCTCCGCAACAGTTTTTTGATCGTATGATCGTCCGGAAATTACGGGCTCGGGAGGTCTTTGTCGGTTATGATTTCACCTTCGGTTATCACCGGAGCGGGACGGTTGAACTGCTGGAGGCGCTGGGAAAAAAGGCAGGGGTCCGGGTCCGGGTCGTTGATCCGTACCTCTGGAAGGAGACACTCGTCTCCAGCACCCAGGTCCGACAGCAACTGGCTCAAGGATGCCTGCCGGAGGCGATCAGCCTGCTGGGGCATCCCTACCGGATCGTCGGCAAGATCATCCGCGGCCGCGGGATCGGCGGAGATCTCCTGGGGATCCACACCGCCAATCTGAAGCCGGAAAACGATCCCATTCTCCCGAATGGGGTCTACGCCTCGCAAACGATCGTCGGTGAAAAAAGATACGCCAGCGTGACCAACATCGGGCCCAATCCGACCTTTGGACCGTCCCCCGTCTCGGTCGAAACGCACCTGCTTCATTTTCACCGGCAGATTGTGGGGAAACGGATCAGCGTCGAGTTCGTCAAAAAGATTCGGGAGGAGATCCAGTTCGCGTCACCCCGGGACCTCTCCCGTCAGATCCAAAACGACATCCGGGTGGCCCGAAAGATCCTCTCCAGAAAGGGGTTATGAAACTCCTCGGAATCATCGGTGATCCGGTCGATCACTCCCTTTCCCCCTGGATGCAGAATGCGGCGCTCCGCCAGCGGCGACTCTCCGCTCTTTACCTTGCCTTTCAGGTCACTCCCCGGTCGCTTGGAAACTTCCTGAAAAAAATCCGGCGTTGGCCGGTGGCAGGGCTCAATGTCACGATCCCGCTCAAGGAAAAGATCATTCCTTATCTGGATGCGATCGATCGGAACGCCCGCCGGATCGGCGCCGTCAACACGATTATCCGAAGGGGACGGCGGCTGATCGGCACCAACACGGATGCCGCAGGGTATCTTCGTTCGCTTCAGGAAGAGACCGATTTTCGTCCCCGCGGGAAAAAGGTCCTGATCTTGGGGGCCGGCGGGGCGGCCCGGGCGGTCTTTGTCGCGCTGGCCGATGCCGGTGTCCGAACCATCCTGGTGGCCAACCGGACCCCGATACGGGCCACCCGACTGATCCGATCCCTGCGGAAATCGTTTCCCCTGCTGAAAACCGGTTCCATCCCGCTCCGGACCAAGGATCTCAGGGCGGTTTTCCCCTCCGTCGACCTGCTGGTCAATGCCACTTCCGCGGGGCTTCCGGGCAGTCGGCTTCGGGGGATTCCGCTCAAATCTTTAAAAAAGGGGGGGACGGTTTCTGATCTGGTACCCTCGCAAACGCCGTTCTTGCAGGAGGCACGCTCCCTCCGCTTGAGAACCCATGGGGGACTCGGGATGCTGCTCCACCAAGGGGCACTCAGTTTTAAGCAATGGACAGGAAGGGCCCCGAATTTGAAGACGATGCGTCGATCCCTGGAGTCTCTCGGTTGACATAAATCCCCCCCCTTAAGGTAAGAGGGGGGATGGGGGGAGTGATGAGAAGAGAGCTCGGCTTTTCCTTGATCGAACTGATGGTGGTGGTCGCCATCCTGGCCTTTGCGGCGGCGATCCTGGTCCCCCGTTTTCACCGCCACCGGGCCGTCCAGCCGCCACCGGCACCCCTCACCTCAGATGTCAAAAAAATGGATTGAACGAGTTATTTTCTACCCCCCTGGACGGGAGACCGTTCCGGGGTGGATCGATTTTATTGAATAAAAACAACCAGTTGAATTTTAAGGGCCGGTCGTCTTTGTTGGCATATTCATTGCAAAATCATGAGGGTGATGGACAAATGTGCCCCCCGACAGACCCCCCGAAAACGGGTGGTGGTGGTGGACGACAACGAGATGCTGCTCAAGGCATGGAGTCGTTTGCTGGACCGTTATCCGTGTGAGTCTTATTTCACCACCGACCCCTTTGAGGCGCTCACCTACATGCAGGAAAAGGGGGTCGATATCCTGATTTCAGATATCGTGATGCCGA
>CAYYFU010000253.1:801-2402 GCA_964471095.1 uncultured Pseudomonadota bacterium | reverse complement strand
GCCCGGATCGCGTCATACTCCGTATCGTTCAAATTGGCGCCGGCGGGACCGGGGTTGTTATAATGGTAGTCCCTCAAATCAAGGTTCGAGTTTGTCGAGTCGGCGAAGTCGGAGAGGGCGGTGTTATCCATGTGGAAGTTGCAAGGTCCCCCGCTGCAGTCGGAGAATGCCCCCCCCCATACAAGGAAGTCGAAGCAGGAGTTGCTCCAACTGGCGATGTCTGGATAGTATCGGTTGCGGTAGACAGCTTCGGGGTTGTCGTAGCGGGAGGCGCTCATGGCGCCAACCAGATTGTGGCCAATCGCGCAGCTTTGACCCATCAGGATGTTATTGAAGATCGGCGGAAAGTGAAGGATGGTTGACGCCGTGGATGGGGTCAGAAACCGGTAGATGGCGGTTGAGCCGGTGTTGGTACAACCGCGCATATCGATTGTGTTGTGGAAGATGTCCAGGTCCCCACGGACATGATGAATCCCTCGGCACTGATCGAGGTCCTTGGCGACGATGAGATTGTTGGAGAAGATCCTTAGGCCGGTAGAGGTCCCAAATTCGTTCCAGAAGATCCCCCAGAAATCTTGTGTGCTCGAAGTTCCACGGGAGAAGATCGTATTTCGGTCGATCACAATCGGTGCTGCCGTCGTCCCTCCGGCCGCGGTGCAGCTTTCATCCGACTCTTGGGATTCGAGGACAATCCCGCGTGCATTCCCCCCCCCGCCCCCCATATACAATGTATTATCCGTGATTCGGAGGGTCTGTTGAGAATCCGTGCAGGGATCAATCCGAATCGCTGAGGTATCCGACATCGCCATGCCGTCTCGGTTGTTGTCGTTAATCCTATTCCCTCGAAGAATGAGCTCGGCATCCTCGGTACTGGTCGTGACCACCCGGACCGCATAGTTATGGCAGACCTTGAAATCGGGTGAGGAGCCTTGGGCGTTGGTCCCGGCGATGCTGTTATTTTGAATCAGGGGGGAGGAATTTCCCTTGATGTAAATACCGACGGACGCCTGACTTTTGGCAATTGAGATACAGGCAGGTCCCGCGACAAAGGAGTTCAGGATATATTGCCCCACAATTCGGTTGTCGATCAGACTGGGGGAGGTGTTATCAATGATGACCGCCTTGGTTGACTGGACGCCGGTGCCCGGTTCCATCCTTATCCGGACACCATTAATCATTGATCTCGGATCGATGATTCCTGGACCCGAAAGACTGTTGGTCGGTGAAATATTGAAGATGTTCTCGGTCGCGTCCGGATGCTTGAGTTTGGTGTGCATCTCGCCACTTGCGTTGGTAAGGTCTCGGCGGAGGCAGGTGACATTTGAGTCCGAATCTGTCCGGAAGCCGCCGAGGATTTCCGTGTAGGCCGGGATAGAGGCGTTTTCTACCCCCCAGGTTCCGGCCATCATCAGGATCCGGAAGGGGGGTCCGTTGTCGAGGAGATCGTTGCAAGCTGCCGGTTCAGTGACACCTTGACAGATCGTCTCCTGGAGACTGACGATTTCCTCCAAGGCCCGCTGCAAGGCTCGACCAGGCCGGTCTAGGGTCCAGGTGGGGTTGGTGTCGGTCGCCTCCGTGCTGTCATCTACGAAGAAGATTCG
>CAYYFU010000253.1:369-791 GCA_964471095.1 uncultured Pseudomonadota bacterium | reverse complement strand
TCAACGTCTATCGCATGCGGGTCATGGGTGCGCGGGTGGTGCCGGTCGCCTCCGCGCTGGCACCTACGAGGAAGATTCGGGAGTCGAAGGCGGGGAGGGGGAGGAGGGGACGAATGGTATCGATGTTAAAGTCATCCGCCTCGGTGGTCGGGTCATCGCGGGGATTCCACTCGTCGGTCGTCAGGGTTGGACAGCCGAACCCCGAGCATTGACCGCCCACATAGATTTGATCGCGGGGGCAGGATCCCTCGCATTCCCCGGCCACAGCCGGATCGCAGGCGCGACAGTCGTTCGTGCCCGGGATGCGGATTTCTCCCGACCCACAGGGAGAACAGGTCCCGCTTTCACAGCGGGAATGGCGGGGACATTCCCTGGAACGGGTGCAGGCGGTCCTGGTGTCTGGCAGGCAGGCGTAGCCGGTG
>CAYYFU010000253.1:0-359 GCA_964471095.1 uncultured Pseudomonadota bacterium | reverse complement strand
ACAGGGACAGGCATTGGTAACCTTCGCTACAGCTTGTAGCACCGGGCAGACATTCCTGGAGTGACTCGCAGGCGCCGGCCCCCCCGCCGACTGGTATTACACAAATACCCCCACCACAACTGTCACTGCCGGTACAACTCCCACCCATGCAGGTTCCCTCAGTTGCCCCGAATGGGACATAACACTCACCGAACCCGGCACAGGCGGTTGCCTCGGTCGCTTCCGTACAGGTCGGGGCACTGCCGGCGTAACTGAGGGTGGTCAGGCCGACAAAGCTGCTCGAGCCGGGGACCGTCGGGCTCTCTCGATAGGGGGTCACACATTTTTCATTGGCTGTGCTGAAATCGCCGGGATTGTTG
>CAYYFU010000252.1:2176-2411 GCA_964471095.1 uncultured Pseudomonadota bacterium | reverse complement strand
AGGCCAGGTCCGAGACCAGTTTGCGGGAGGCGGCATCGACCTTGGCGATCCCCAGATTCCCCAAAAAGGAATAAGCCCCGATGGCGACGATCCCCAGGAGAACTATCACCAGGATCGTCTCCACCAGGGCAAATCCGTTGGTCCGTTTCCGCTTCATGTCGGTTCCTCCCCCCGATCAACCCAGGAGACAGGAAACCGCGGGTGTCAACAAGTCCCCCCGTTTAGGGGGCGTTCG
>CAYYFU010000252.1:533-2166 GCA_964471095.1 uncultured Pseudomonadota bacterium | reverse complement strand
CGTTCGGTGCCGAAAAAGTGCCGGTGTTGGGACTGTACGTATAGCTATAGGTCGTTGTCCCATCGTTAAAGATGTAAACGTTGGCATCATTCGCATCTTTGCTCCAGGCATTATCGGCAACTCCCTGCTGCAAAACGCCCGTGAAGAAGAGATTCGCCGGACCTGCCGTTGAACCGGCCGCCCCTGCATCCAACGAGGCGGGATAGTTCCCCGGAGGTCCGTTGGTCACGAGATCGTTCGCCCGAAACAGCGCCACACCCGAACGAACCGCCCCGGAGACACCGTCCCGGCTCGACTGACGGGCCTGCGTGCTCACATTGATAAACTGAGGCAACGCCGCGACCGCCAGGATTCCCAGGATGGTGATGACCAGGACCAGCTCTATGAGGGTAAAACCACGATTTCCTCTCATCATCTCCTCACCTCCCCTTTTTCTTTGAATAATACCTGTTTAGAACCGCTATATCAATACAAAATTTATTATTATAAATATATGTAATTAATGTATTTATTTTAATAATAATTAATATTTATATTATTGATATGATCATCCGGACACAACTTTGGACATGTTCCAGATCGGGAGGAAGATCGCCAGGGCGAACAGGGTGACCATCGCAAAGATCAAGACCAAGAGGAACGGCTCCAGCAGGGTGGAGAGATTTTTGATGGTGTGACTCACCTCGGAATCGTAATGGTTCCCGACACTCTCCAGCATTTCATCGAGGGAGCCGGCCTTTTCCCCCGCCTCCACCGCCTCGACCGTCACCGGGGTAAAGTAGTGACAGGCGCCGAGCGCCTGGGAAATCGAGCGTCCCGGCATCACATCGGCTCGCACCACCTCCACATCCCGGCGAAACGCCCCATTTTCAATGGTGGCGCCGGTGATCTCCAGGGAACGGGTGATCGGCAAGCCGCTCCGGTACAGGGCTGCCAGGATATGACAAAAGCGGGCATTGACCGCGCGAAGATTCAACGGACCGAACACCGGGACCTTAAAACTGAATTGCCCCAGTTTCAGTTGTCCCCGATAGCTCTTGCGAAATCGTCGATAGGCGATCCAGCCGGCGCCGCTCACCAAGGCCAAGGCATACCAATAATGGGTAAAAAGCTGACTGGTCATCATCATCACCTTCGTCGGGAGCGGGAGTTCCGCCTTGTAACGTCCGTAGAAGGAGGCAAATTTGGGGACGACAACGGTCATCAGGACGGTTGTGGCGGCGATCAGAAAGAAAACCACAATCTTGGGATAAAGGGTGGCTGATTTGACGGAGGCCTTGATTCCATATTCCTTTTCCAGCAAATCGCCCAGATATTTTAAGGTTTCATCCAAAATACCGGCCTCCTCTCCCGCGGCGAGCATATTGACGTAATATTCGCGAAAGATGGTCGGGTGCTTTGAAAATGCCTTCGACAAGGTCGCCCCGCCGGAGACATCATTGCGCACCTCCTCCAGGATTTCTCGAAAGACCTTGTTCTGGGATTGACGCGACAAGGTGCTGAGGATCACCTCCATCCCCAGACCGGCCTTGAAGAGTGTCTGAAATTGTCGGGTAAAAATCAGGATCTCCTCTTCACTCACCCGCCGGGGCAGCCATTTCCTGAACTGATTCAAGGGGTTTCCGCTGGTCAC
>CAYYFU010000252.1:0-523 GCA_964471095.1 uncultured Pseudomonadota bacterium | reverse complement strand
TGGTCACCGGTTCGACTTTGATCGGAATCAATCCCTGATCGGCCAGCTGGAGCCGGATCACTTCGGCCGCCGGGGCCTCGGACTCCCCGATGACGAGGAGCCCTTTCGGGTCTCTGGCACGATAGGCAAAGGCCGGCATTCCTAGCTATTCTCCTGGGTCACCCGCAGGATCTCCCCAATGGTCGTGATCCCAGCAACCACTTTGGCGAAACCATCTTCCATCATGGAGGGAACCCCCATCTTCCGAAATTCTTCTTCAAACCTCGATTCAGGGACCTGTTCGTCAATCAGCTTCAAGAGGGGACCGCGGACCGGCGCCAGTTCAAAGATCCCGATCCGGCCGCTAAAGCCGGTAAATCGGCACCGGGCACACCCCTTCCCCCGGAAAAATTTCTTGATTCGGGCCTGGAACACCTCGGCCATTTCCGGCGGCACCGTCTCTTCTTTGCAGGCAGGGCAAATTTTCCGAACGAGTCGTTGCGCCAGGACCCCGACCAGCGCCGAAGAGAGGAGAAAAGGCTCG
>CAYYFU010000251.1:0-2411 GCA_964471095.1 uncultured Pseudomonadota bacterium | reverse complement strand
AAGAGGCCGAACATCTCCCAACATTCCCGCTCGAACCAATCGGCCCCTTCCCAAAGATCGGTCGCCGTGCAAAGCCGCGGATCCTGTTGCGGGACCTGGACCCGGAGCCTCAGTCGATGATTGTGGGTCAGGGAATAAAAATGATAAACGACCTCAAATCGTGGACCCTCACCCAGCTTGAGGCGATCGACCCCGCAAAGGTCCATCAGAATTTCAAATTTGAGCTGAGGGTCGTCACGCAAGAATCTCAGCAGCTCAGCAAGGCGGTCTTTTTTGACCACCGCAAAAAGATTGCCATGCTCCAAACCGGACTCCAGGATCTCGGAAGAAAACTGTTCACGCAATTTTTCTAGTAATTTTTGCATCGATTTTGGCTTGTATCTTCAACACCCCGTTCAAAATCGCCTCCGGGCGCGGCGGACAGCCGGGGACGTAGACATCGACCGGAATCAACTCGTCGATCCCCTGAATGACGCTATAGTTGTTGTAAAAACCGCCCGAGGAGGCGCAGGCGCCGGCGGAGATCACCCATTTCGGCTCGCACATCTGATCGTAGATCCGTTTCAGGATCGGCGCCTGCTTGTAGTTGATCGTCCCCAAAACGATCAGCAGATCGGCCTGGCGCGGCGAAAACCGGACCAGCTCCGCGCCGAACCGCGAAATATCGAAATAGGACGATACAGTCCCCATGAACTCGATCCCACAGCAGGCGGTCGCGTACGGCATCGGCCAGAGGGAGTTTTTTCGCCCCCAGGCGACCACCTCACGCACCTTGGTGGTAATCACCGCACCCGCAAAAAGGTCTTTTGTCGCCATCGGATGGCGAGGTTAGGAGGGGGAAAAATGTTTGTCAAGGAGAGGATCTATTTCCACCCGCGGTATAGGTTAAGAGTCGCCAGGGGTTATGAAAAATTCGAGAAATGAATCTTTGCAAGAATTCGTGAGGGAATATCCCAGCCGCCCACACTGTGTCATGAGCAGTAAAACCAGCACCCACACAAGCATTTTCCGATGAAACTGGAGGGCGACACCCTGACAAAGCCGTAACTGATGACATATTTTTCACTCCCTTCAAAAATTACCTCGACGCCCATCCGATAAAGTTGTTTAAAAAATTAAGAAAAAGCTGTTTTAATTTATGCGCACATCCGGATTTAGGCTGTAACTATTTAGAATTATTTACCTTTTTGGCATTTCATGTCGGGGATGGTTTGGATTCAGCCGCCTGATGCAGGGCTTGTTGTCGGTCAAGCCCCTGAATTAATCCGGAAATCATTTTTCCAATCGTCTCCAATTCATTGAGCAGTTGCCGATGTTGTTCTACGGTAATCAGGTTTCTACGTCGACAAATCTCTAAAATAGGAACACACTCGTGGCAGGATCCCCGGGAAATTCGAAAAAAGTTCTTACGCTCCGCCTTATGCCAGCGACCATTACCTTCAGCTATATTCAATGAGATGCTAAGAGCGGCGCGATTGAGTTGATCCGTCAGATAGTAGGTTCCCTTTGGGAATTCGGAAGTCAGTTTAGTAACAATGTCAGCAAGATCGACAGCCTTTTGATAGACATCCAATTTTTCAAACATGAAAGCCATGCTTGGGGGAACTCTATTGTTCCACGGATCAAATTTTCAAGTCATTTTCAACTTTCTACCACGACCAGTCGAGCAGTTGAGCAGTGGACCACATTGTCACAGGTGTCAAAGGAGTCTCGTAGAAAATCAACTGCTCGCCTCTCACCTGTTCCAATGCTCCGAGCAACAAAAAGCCCCGTCCGGGGCTTTTTGTTGCTCCTACTCCCACTCCAGGGCGCGGCGGCCGTAGAGGTAGAGGAGCCCGACCACCAGGATCCCCAAAAAGACCATCATCTCGATAAACAAAAAGAGCCCCTGCCCCGAACGAACGAACTCCTGAAAGAGGACCGCCCATGGGTAGAGAAAAACCACTTCAATGTCAAAGAGGATGAAGATCATCGCCACCAGATAAAATTTGACCCCGAAGTGACGACGCGGCTCGCCCGTTGGATTCACTCCACATTCATACGGAAGCGATTTTTCCGCAACCCGACGACGCGGCCCCAACAGGTGAGAAAGCAGGATAAGCCCGCCCGAGACCAGGGCGGCAAAGAGAAACAAAATGAGGATAGAAACGTAGGGGTTCATTTAAAATAACAGCCCGCTGGAACGGTTGGTGAACTCCACCAGGCCATTCCAAAAAAGTCCGAAATAAACCGTCAGCACCGCCAATCCGGTCAGCACCATCCCATGGCGCAACGGGGGGATCGGAAACGGACGTTGATCGGCCGGTTCTTCAAAAAACATCACCTTGATCACCCGCACATAGTAATAAAGTGAGACGACGCTGTTCAATACCCCGACGATCGCCAGCTCGTAGAGGCCGGCCCGAATCACC
>CAYYFU010000250.1:0-2441 GCA_964471095.1 uncultured Pseudomonadota bacterium | reverse complement strand
AAAATTTGCCGGCAAGATCCCGATCCTTGGGGTCTGCCTCGGGCACCAGTCGATCGGACAGGCGTTCGGGGGGAAGATTGTCCGGGCTCAAAAGATCATGCACGGCAAGACCTCGATGATCCATCACGACGGCAAGAGGCTTTTTGCCGGGCTCTCGAACCCGTTCGAGGCGACGCGGTATCATTCTCTGGTGATCGAAAAGAATTCACTCCCCGACTGCCTGGAGATCACCGCCTGGACCGATGACCAGGAGATCATGGGAGTTCGGCATAAGAAACTCCTTGTTGAAGGGGTCCAGTTCCATCCCGAATCGATCCTGACGGTGGAGGGGAAGGACCTTCTCAAGAATTTTCTAAAACTCTCATCCTATGAGAGCTGAATTGACATCTCTATGGATTCAATGATATGGTTACCCACATGAAGACAACCATAGATATTTCAAAATCTCTGTTTGAGGAGGCGTGGGAACTGGCCGAGCGCAAGGGTGCAACATTCAAGGAGATTGTCGAGAGGGCGCTCCGTGGTTTTCTAAAAATGGAGAAGCAGGCGGCGCAAAAACCGTTTAAGCTCCGGTGGCACACCTTCCGGGGAAAGGGTCTGGTCGAAGGGTTGAGTTACGGAGACTGGCCGGAGATTCGGCGGCGAATCTATGAAGGCCGGGGCGGATGATTGCCCTCGACACCAATATCCTTGTTTATTCGCAACGCGAGGATTCCCCATTTCATCTTCAGGCAAAAAAGGCAATTACCGGTCTTGTGGAAGAATCCCGGGCATGGGCGATTCCATGGCCCTGTCTCCATGAATTTCTTGCCGTCCTGACCCACCCCCGCATCTTTAGTCCACCTACCCCGCTGGAAGATGCGCTCCAGCAGGTGGACAACTGGTTCGAATCTCCGCATTTAGAGCTGATTGGCGAGAGCGGCGATTACTGGCCCGTCATCAAACAAATTCTTCTGAAGGGGAAAATAACGGGACCGCGTATCCACGACGCCAAGATCATCGCAATCTGCCAGCAAAATGGGGTCAAAACCCTCTGGTCGGCCGACCGGGACTTCACACGGGCTGCGGGGATCGAGATTGTGAATCCCTTGTTGCGGTGATTTTCGGATGACCACACTAAAAGAAATTCTTTTGGGCAAGGTGCCGGAGGCGGAGGTCGTTGCCTTCCTGTCCGAACTTCGTAATCGGGGCGAGACCGAGGCGGAGATCCTGGCGGCGGCGCGGGCGTTGCGCGACTGCATGGTCAAGGTGGCGGTCAACACCGACAATCTGGTGGACACCTGCGGGACCGGCGGGGATGGAAAGGGGACTTTCAATATCTCGACCGCGGCAGCTTTTGTTGTCGCCGGGGCCGGTGTCCGGGTCGCGAAGCACGGCAACCGGTCGGTCAGCTCAAAATGCGGGAGCGCCGATCTGCTTGAGGCGGCGGGGGTCAAGATCGAGGTTGAGCCGGTAATCGTCAGGCGCTCTTTGCAGGAGGCGGGGATCGGCTTCTTCTTTGCCCCCCGGTTTCATCCGGCGATGAAGAACGTTGCGGCGGCCCGGAAGAAGGTCGGCCGGACGATCTTCAACCTGCTCGGTCCGCTGATCAACCCGGCACAACCGCTCGCGCAGGTGGTCGGGATCTACGACCAGGACAGGATGGGGATCTATGCCAGCGTGTTGAAATCGCTTGGGAGTCGCCATGTCTGGGTGGTTCATGGAGAGGATGGGCTCGATGAGATCACACTGACCGGCAAGACCCGTGTCGTGGAACTCAAGGAGGGGAAGATCTCCAAGTTTGAGCTTGATCCGCGTGACTATGATCTGGGGTTCTGCAAACCTGCGGATCTTGCCGGCAAGGATGCCGCGTTCAACGCAACCCTATTGCGAGGACTGTTGGAGGGGTACGTCTGCCCGCTTCGCGATGCGATCGTGCTGAATGCCGCCGCCGCGCTCTACGTCGCCGGCCGCGCCAAGGATATTGAGGAGGGGATCGTGCTGGCGAATCATTCGCTGGATCAGGGGGAGGCGTTAAAGAGGTTGAGGAAATTGGTTGAAATTACGAATGCTTGATCAAATCCTCAAATACAAGCGGGAGGAACTCGAGCACCTGAAGCGGAAGGTGCGGCTGGTCGATGTTCGCAAAAAGGCGGAGGATGCGGAACCGGCCAGAAATTTTGTCAAAGCCCTATCGCAGCTTGAGCGGGTCCTGCCTCGGGTGAGGGTGATCGCCGAGATCAAGAAGGCCTCCCCCTCGGCGGGTGTCATTCGACCTGACTACGATCCGGTCGGGATTGCCTTGCAGTACGAAGAGAACGGCGCCGCGGCGTTGTCGGTCTTGACCGACCTCCATTTCTTTCAGTGAAAACTCTCCGATTTGACGAACGTTCGCCTCCGGGTCTCTCTTCCGGTACTTCGCAAGGACTTCACCTTTGACGAATACCAGATCCACGAGGCCC
>CAYYFU010000249.1:0-2444 GCA_964471095.1 uncultured Pseudomonadota bacterium | reverse complement strand
TAATGAAGATCAATCCGACGGGCCCCTCGCCTCACCAGAACCCGCTTGGCCCCTTGGACCAATCTTTGGGTGACCTCAAAATTGTAGCGGGAGGCGACGATCCCAAAAGAAAACCGGCGTGCCGACAGGACCGGACGATTTTTATCCTTAAACCGGCTCATCCCCTAGACCTTTTTGAGCAGATGCCCCAACTTTTCCCGTTTCGTTTTCAGATAGTTCAGATTCTCTTGGTTCGGTTCCATCTCGATCGGAACCCGCTCCACGACTTCCAGACCGTACCCATCCACCCCCACGATCTTGCGCGGATTATTGGTCAACAACCGCATCAACCGGATCCCCAATGCCGAGAGGATTTGGGCGCCGATGCCGTATTCCCGCAAGTCCGGTTTGAATCCGAGCTTCTCATTCGCCTCAACCGTATCCATCCCCTCGTCTTGCAGGGTATACGCCCGGATCTTGTTCAACAGTCCGATGCCCCGCCCCTCCTGCCGAATATAGAGAAAAACCCCTTCCCCTGCCTCGGAAATCATCTGAAGCGCCCGTCGCATCTGTGCCCCACAATCACACCGACGGGAGTGGAAGACATCCCCGGTCAGACACTCCGAATGGACGCGAACCAAGGCCGGGCGATTCGGAGAGACGGCCCCTTTCACCAGGGCCACATGGGTACAGGAATCGACCTCATTCTCAAACGCCACGATCCGAAATTCACCAAACTCCGTCGGCAATTTCGCCTCGGCAACCTTTCGGACCAGACTTTCCCGCTGCAACCGGTAGCTGATCAGATCGGCAATCGTCACGATCGGAATCTGATGCTCCTGGGAAAATTTTTCCAGGTCCGGCATCCGGGACATCGTGCCATCCTCATTCATGATTTCACAAATGACGGCGGCCGGCCGGAGGCCGGCCAAACGCGCCAGATCGACCGACCCTTCCGTCTGACCGCTTCGGACCAACACACCCCCCTTTTTGGCCCGGAGCGGAAAGATATGCCCCGGTCGGGAAAAATCAGCCGGTCGGGAGCCCTCTCCCATTACCTTTAAAATTGTTCTGGAACGATCCGCCGCTGAAATGCCGGTGGTCACCCCCTCCCGGGCATCGATCGAAACCGTAAAGCCGGTCCCAAACGGGGAGGTGTTGTCGGTGACCATCGGGTTCAACTGGAGTTCGTCACACCGCTCGGCGGAGAGGGCGAGACAGATCAACCCCCGCCCGAACCTCGCCATGAAGTTGATCGCCTCCGGGGTCACCTGCTCCGCGGCCATGGTGAGATCCCCTTCGTTTTCACGATCCTCGTCATCGACCAGGATCACCATCCCGCCCTGACGGATCTTGGCCAAGGCCGATTCAATCCGACCGATCGCCCCCTGCACGGTCACCATTTTAGGTGGATGTGATTTCTTCATCGAAGAAAACTTTCTATGTATTTACCGACAATGTCAACTTCCAAGTTGACCCGATCTCCCCGCTGACGGTCTCCCAGATTGGTTTTGCGGATCGTTTCCGGAATGATGACGGTGATAAAGGAATTTCGTTTAAGCCGTTGGACGGTTAAGCTGATCCCATCGACCGCAATCGATCCCTTGGGGATGAAATACCGACGCAGGCGTTTTGGAATCTCAATCTCCAGGTCAAAATTCCCCTTCTGCTGAAACCGCAACGCAAGGACCGTTCCGGTGCCGTCCACATGTCCCTGGACCAGATGTCCCCCGAGCCGTCCCGAAGCCTTCATCGGTCTTTCCAGATTGACTCGATCTCCCGGTGTAAGATCGTCCAGGTTGGTCGCCTTGAGCGTTTCCTTGGAGAGGTCGGCCTCAAAACGGTGTCGTCCTTTTCTTGCTACGGTCAGACAACAACCATTCACGGCAACACTGTCCCCCCGCTTCAATCCATTCCCGCCGGCAATGACCAGGCAGGCCCCACCCGTCCGAGCGTCACGACGAACAACCCGCCCGGTCCCCTCCACGAGTCCCGTGAACATAGGGGGTGATTATAAGAGATTGTCTTAATAGTTCAAGTAGACTGGTTTGCAGAGCGACTGCTTGGTGCAGTCGAGGGTCGAAAGGCCCTGAAAGGTCGGGAACCCGATGCAGAGCTCACTCCCGCCGTCGCAGATCTTCTTGTCGCCATTTTCATCGACACCGGCCACCACCTGATATTGACCGGGAGGGAGTCGCATGAAGAAATTGTAATTCGCGTCAAAGTTGGTCTTGACCATGTAGAGCTTTTCCGTCTCTTTGTTTTGCGCAAAGACCCAAAATTCGCCGAGATCCTGCACATTGAGATAATCCCCTTTACCCCCGATCATTGCCGTTGCTCGATTGATAAAATCCTCAGCCTTCTCCGCCTCCGAGGCCTGCAGCGAGTCAACCGTCGCCTTCACCTCAATCGTCTTGTTTCCACCGCTCGTATTGATCTGGACATGCCCCAAATATTTCCCGTCC
>CAYYFU010000248.1:0-2449 GCA_964471095.1 uncultured Pseudomonadota bacterium | reverse complement strand
GAATTTTCATCGCCGCCTGGGTCGATGACGTGAGATTGATTGATAACGCCCCCCTCTTCTGATATGAAGAAGTTATCTTGAAACTCCTGACAGCCTCATACGTCCTGCCGATCGCCGGCGAGGCGGTCCCCGCCGGGGCGGTGGCGATCGACGAGGGCCGGATTGCGGATGTCGGCAAAAAAGATCTACTGCAAAAAAAATACCCCGCGGCGGATGTCGAGGAATACCCCTCAACCTGTCTCCTGCCCGGACTGGTCAATGCCGAAACCCGCCTCGAACTGCTTTCCTTTGATGGAACGGAAAAGAATCAAAATTTCGTCGATTGGCTGATCGCCCGAATCGACTTTGGGCAACGGGCGGCCCCGGACCTGCGCCGTTCCAATATCAGGGAGGGGATCAAAAAACTGCTCTCCTCAGGAACAACCTGCATCGGCGACGTGGGGCGCTACACCGGCGCCTTGCCGGAGTTTTCCCAAACCTCGCTTCGCGCGACCCTTTTCCCGGAAATGTTTTCCTCGAACCACCCCTCCACTGCGGAGAATTATCAATCGGTCTTCTCGATGCTGGAGGAGATCTTGGCAAAAAAATCGGCCCGCATCGCAGCCGGCATCGCCCCGTTCTCCCCTTATGCCCTCTCCCGTCCGCTGCTCAAGATCATTGCCCAGCAGGCGGAAACCCACCAGATTCCTCTGCGAATCCGCGCTGCGGAGTCATTTGCGGAAATGCAGTTCTTTCAGGAATCGACCGGGGAGATCCGTGAAAAGCTCTTTCCCAAGTTGGGTTGGAGCGATGCCGATCTCCCGGTGCATCGCAAGACACCGATCGAGTTTCTGGAATCGATCGATCTGCTCCGCTCCGGTCCGCTCCTCTCCGGTTGTCTCCATCTTGCGGGGGGGGATTATAAAATCCTGGCCAAAAATTCCTGCAAGATTGTGTGGTCGCCCCGGGCCCAGAAGTATCTGAACCTGGGGGATGCCCCGATCAAAAAACTGATCCGGGCCAAGATCCCGATCGCGTTGGGGGCGGACGGGACCGGCTCCCGTCACTCCCTTTCCCTGTGGGATGAGATGCGGGAAGGGCTCCGCCTCTCACCCCCGGAAGAGTTATTGCAAATGGCAACCCTGGGGGGAGCGACTGGTCTCGGTCGAGACCGGGAGATCGGGTCTCTGGAAAAGGGCAAGAAGGCCGATCTGATCTCCATCAGGATTCCATCCTCCCTTCGCGCCCCACGACTGGCATCCCACCTCGTCGAAAAAACGACCGAGCATGATCTCCTCGCGGTCTGGATCGATGGTCAAAAAATCAACCCCTAAACCAGGGATTCATCTGGTCGCCGATAATCGGAAGGCCTCGTTTCGTTATTTTTTTCTGGAACGGTTTGAGGCCGGCCTCGCCCTCACCGGCAGCGAGGTCAAATCACTCCGCGACCACAAGGTGAACCTGGGGGATGCCTATGTGATCCACCACAACGGCGAGCTTTTCCTGCTCAACTGCCATATCTCCCCGTATCCGGCGGCCAGTCACGCCAATCATCCCCCGCTGCGAACCCGCAAGCTGCTGCTTCGGACGGAGGAGATTGAAAAACTGATGGGAAAGATGAAGGAGAGGGGGCTGACCCTGATCCCGACCAAGCTCTATTTCAAGAAGGGTTGGGCCAAGTGCGAGATCGCCCTCGCCAAGGGGAAGAAACTCCACGACCAGCGGGACGAACTCAGAAAGAAGGTGCATCAACGGGAGGTGGAACGGGCACTCAAACAGAGGCCCTGAGGGAGCTGCGCGGCAAAAGATCGAACAGGTGGTTCGCCTTTGTTGCGTACCCCTCTACTAATTTCGTGTCGAGAGGCAGATGCCCGGATTCCCGAAGCCTTAACAACCTTCCCGCAAGCCTGAGCCGATAGGTGACCCAAACTTGAAGGTCATTCCTTGCACCGCGGCTCAACGGGTGACGATTGGACAACCACCGAACCAGGAGCCCCATCTCCTGCAGGTCCCGGGTCACCCGCGCCCGCGCCGCATCGAGCGCCTGCGGTGTGCCGCCGGGATGATCCCCAACAAAGTGCCGGTTGAGCTGGTCCATCAACTCACCCCGGTTCCGATAGAGTCCAACCGCCCGCTTCCGGACTTCCGCCGCTGAGATCCCAAGTCGCCTTGCAGTCCTCGCAACATCCACACCGCCTCCCGCTCGCACCCGCAAGGACCTCTCTAACCGGTGGATCTTGCCGACGAGCGCGACGAATTTCTTCTCCTCAGTGCCACAACGGACGGGGCGGCCGTTGGCGGGACGTGCGGTCCCGTGCCGCACCGCCGAGGTTTCGCCGGTTGAGAAGTCCCCTCGCCTAATAAGACCGGGCCGGGAGGTCCCATAAACTGACGCTGGTTGAGGCACTCCCCGTCCTCCACGAGCCAAGGTTTCCACTCGACCCGCGGCCGTTCTCCCTCGCACCCAGAG
>CAYYFU010000247.1:1551-2458 GCA_964471095.1 uncultured Pseudomonadota bacterium | reverse complement strand
CTCCTTAAAATATCGCACCTGCATCGTCGGGTTATGTTCCTTCTCGTAGCCGATCGTCGTGACCGGTTTGACCCCGTAGTCGTGCCCCGGATAGACCTTGGTCGTCGGCTCCAGCGACCGCAAATGTTGCAGGCTCTCAAATAATTTCTTCGGGTCACCCCCGGGCAGGTCACACCGCCCGCAATTCCCCTGAAACAGGGTATCCCCGGTCACCAGATGCCGATCGTCGATCAGGTAACAGGTGGACCCCGGGGTATGACCGGGGGTGTGGACCGCGGTCACCTTGAGGTTCCCGATCTTAAATTCCAACCCCGGCGTTGCCGGGATGATCTTGGAGGCCATCTTGCGGATCGGCGGCCCGTCATCGGGGTGGATATAAACCTCCGCCCCGGTTGCCTTCACCAGCTCGGCCACGCCGTCGGTATGATCAAAGTGATTGTGCGTCAGCAGGATTTTTTTGATCTGGTAGCCGTCCGCCTTGGCGATCTTGAGGAGCCGGTCTACCTCCCAGGCCGGGTCGACCCAGGCGCACTCGTGGGTTGTCGGATCCCCGATCAGGTAGTTGAAGTTCTGCATCATCCCGACTTCCAATTGTTTGAGATACATCCCCTCACCCTCCTCCCTCACCCACCGCGACCTTCACTACAGCAGATCCCCTCTCCCGCAAGCGGTAGAGGGCCCTTCTGACCCCCCCCTCTTAAGGTAAGAGGGGGGTCGGGGGGGCGTTATGGATCACGGATGACATCTTCAATCCCATCCACAACGTCACCGCCAAAAAAACCAGATTCACCAGTTGCGACCTCCAAACCTTCCTTGCGTAGTACTCCTGCCTTGCCAAATCCCCCTCGATCACCCCGTTCACCATCCGGGTCAGTTTCAGCCCCTGCCCGAAGCATTGCATCCCGGC
>CAYYFU010000247.1:0-1541 GCA_964471095.1 uncultured Pseudomonadota bacterium | reverse complement strand
AACTACTAACAATTCTAACACTATTAACGCTACTAAAACATCTGCTCCTGTTGCGAATGGCATCTCTCGCGCTGGCTACTTTTTAAATACTGATAGTGGCACTAGAGCAGGATTTGGCTTAATCGGTCATAATAGGCGGGGCCAAAACGGAGTTTCAAGGCGGTCAGGTGAAACGCCCCGGTCATGAAGGTGAGACAGATCCCGAACAGGAACAGCGGGTGGAAATAACGAAGTGAGTTCCCCAAAAGCTTCATCCGCTGGACAGGGTCCTCCAGAGACTTAAGGGAGGGATAGAGGACAAAAACAAAGGCGATCCCGCCGCCGAGGCTGAGCACAACTCCAAAGAGGTGCAGAGTGGTCAGCATGAGGCGATCCAGTCGAGGTAGGCCCGTGACCCTTTCACGATCGGCAACACAATAAATTCAGGGAGTTCGTAGGGATGGATTTTTTTGAGCGCCTTTTCTACGGAGCTGACGCGGGAGGCGAGCGTCTTGATGATCAACAAGACCTCCGGTTCGCAACACAGCTTCTTTTTCCAATAATAAACGGAGGTGAGCCCTGGCACGATATTGACACAGGCGGCATACCGATTCCGGACAAGATGGTTCGCAATCTTTTCCCCGGATTGCCGCGACGCGGTGGTGGTCAGGCAAACGACAGACTTCACCTAAACCTCGACCAGGATATCGTTCCCCTCTGCCTTGCAGGGAAAGCTCTGGACCTTGGCGGCCGGATTGACCGGCGAGACACCGGTGGTTACGTCGTACTGCCAGCCGTGCCACGGACAGGTGACGACCGTCCCGTCCAGGTCTCCCTCCCCCAACGGCCCCCCGCGGTGGACGCAGATATTGTCGATCGCGCAGAACTTCCCGTTGACGTTGAACAGGGCAATCTGCTTCCCCTGAACCTCCACGACCTTTCCCTGCCCCGCCGGAACCTCACTCACTGCCGTGACCTTGACAAAGTTTCCCATGATTATCCCCTCCCAGGGACGAAGGAAAACCCAGACGAGGGAAAGCGTCAAGGGATAAAAAGAAGGAAGGGGCCTCTTCATGCCTGGAAGAAGTCGCCCCGTTTTGCCGAAAGGGACTCGTTAAAGAAGGGATGAAGAAGATAATTTAGGGCATATCACCTCTTGAATCGCTTATAAATCATCGGAACAAGCGACAACAGTACGAACAAAACCGTTGAAAGGATCAGATGAAAGGTCGCCTTCTCCTTGGCTCCCGTTGCCCCACTTAGAAGGGAGGCGGCGAAGTAGGTATAGACGAAGGTGCCGGGGATCATGCCCAAGAGGGAGGCAAGGGCGTAATCTCTAAATCGGATCTTTGAAAGACCGGCACCAAAGTTGATTCCGTTGAAGGGAAAGAGCGGAACAAGTCGAAGATAAAAGATCAGGCGAAAACCGTGGCTCGTCGCTTTTTCGTCGAACTCTTTCCATTTTCCTTTGAGAAATCTGGAGATAAACTCCCGTCCCAAGTATCGTGCCCCGAAGAAACCGGCACCGGCGGCGAGATTTGAGGCGATCACGTTGTAGAAAA
>CAYYFU010000246.1:2179-2464 GCA_964471095.1 uncultured Pseudomonadota bacterium | reverse complement strand
CCTCATTCAGCTTCAAAAGATGGCGATCCCGATCCTTTCAAACCGCGGCATCAAGCGCAAACCGTGGGCGATTTGATCCCCCCTGGCTTCATCCCGAATCAAAACGACCACCGGGTGAGAACGCAGGTGCAGTTGGCGTTTTGACCATAACACCCCCTCACATGAAGTCCTTGATTGCCAACATCCCCCTCTTACATTAAGAGGGGGCCCCATGAAACTGATTCGTTGGATCGCGGCATTCTCGTTATCGCTCCCGCTTCCCGCCCTCGCGCATCGGGAGATCTA
>CAYYFU010000246.1:0-2122 GCA_964471095.1 uncultured Pseudomonadota bacterium | reverse complement strand
CCCATATGGAGTACGAAGCGGTGGTCGGAACCTCCTTCCTCAAAGGGATTGATGTCGGAGGGGTGGAACGAAACCAGTTGCAATGGGAGCTGGAGGGGAACCTCCCCTTCACACCTGAATGGAGCGTCGAAGCTGTTCTTCCATTTGGCACCCTGACCTCCGGCAACACCGGTCTGGTGTTGGGAGACCTCGAGGTCGAGCCACGTTGGGTCTTTCTGGAACGGGAAAAATTTGTCGCCAACTTCGGCGTTCCGTTTCTGTTTCCGACCGGCGACACTGCAAAGGGGTTGAGTGAGGATCACTGGGCGGCGGAGCCGACCTTCCGGGCCGATTGGTTCGGTGACGGCTTTGACCTCTACTTCAATTCCATTTTGGGGATCGGCCTCGATCAGGCACATTGGGAATATATCCCGAGCATTGCACTCGTGCCGCTCTGGAGGATTTCAGAAACGACGACACTCTCGCCTGTTGCTGAACTGACCGCCAAATTCAACCACGACGAGCCGGACTCGTTCAGCGGTGCGGCCGGATTTGGGGGTGCTATGCGGGAGTGGTTCGCGCTGTTCGAGTTGCAGACACCGTTCGTCCGGGGCGAGGAGCCGGCCTGGCAAGTCATGTTGCATCTTGGCTTTCATAAGATCAAAGAACCTGACCGCTAAAGGATAAGCGAACAACCGGCCGGTCTGTCGGAATCAACAGCGTGCCCATCGCGTTGGTGCGTACCGTCGACTCCGGCACCGTCGCGATTAAATTCTCCCTCGCCTTCCAGCAGACAGACATCGTTGCAGCCGTCGTCATTCTCCCGATTGCCGTCGTCACACTGCTCGTTTTCATCCAACTCACCGTTGCCACAGAGGACAGTGGGTGTATCGGTCTGCGGTGAATCAGAAGACGAAGAACCCGAAGTCGATGGATCCGAAGAGGAAGGATCGGGGGGCGGTGGAGGAGGCGGAGGGGGTGGAGGCGGCGCGGGTTCCTCCGGCTCGGCGCAGGGAGTTGTCCCGATCGCCACGCAGGCATATTTCAGATCCCGATCCTCCATTGCCGGGTCCGGATCGACCTCCAAATCACCGTCTCCATCGGTATCGACAAGATGATCCGCCTCATAGGCGACGTGGATACGATTAAACGAATCCTTGGCGACGGAAAAGGTCTTGGGATCCGGCCCTCCCAATGTGGCAACCTGGCTTGGCAACCACCCTCCCGTTGACTCCCGACGGGCGAGGACAAGGCTCGGAGAATTAGTTGACGAACCGGCTGGGTTCGTCCTGACGAAGATATACGGTTGATTCTGAACCGTCAGGATCCGGCAGTCCTCGACGAAATTGAAGCTGGAGGTTTCCTGCCCCACGATCTCCGGTTCCGAAAATGAACTTCCCCCGTCATCGAGCCTTGAATAGATCAGCTTGTCGATCGATCCCTTCTTGAAAAAGCAGGCGTGAACATTGCCGTCATCGTCCACGGTCAGATCAAATTTGCCGCCCCATGAGTCAGTAGTGCCAGACAGGCTTGCCACCGTCTTTCGACTCCAGCTCACACTGGAAAGATCGGCATCCCAGTTGAGCGAGGCATATTTGATATGGTGCGATGTGCCGAAACTAGAAATCCACTTCTCTTTATACAGGAGATGAACCTTTTCGTTACCGAGGGCCAATGCCGCAAAATCGGAATGCTCCCAATAAGGGACCAAAAAACCGGTGAGGGCTGAGGCCAGCGAGTTCCCCTTGTTGGCAACCCGTGGACCGGCGGTGAACGAACCGATGTCCCCGCGTTGGTACTCGATATTATTCCCCTTTTGGTAGAGCAGATGGAGTTGCGGGGCCCCGGAAGAATCCTCGCGGGAGGCGACCGCGGTCCACCCCTTGACCGAACCGGTCACAATCGCCCCGCTCGATTCTGCCCCTGCCCAGCCCGGAGAACAATCGCTCGAAGAGACGACCTCTCCCGACGTCGGCGCATGATCCATGACAAGATCGCCGGAAGCGGAAAATTCATCACCATGGAGTTGGGAGAGGAGATAGATCGAATCCCCAATCGTCGTCACCGATCCCCCATGCCCGGAGCGGGCAGCGAAACAGTTGGCATACGCCCAAGCGGTCCAGCCCCCATCCTGCTCCCGACG
>CAYYFU010000245.1:0-2484 GCA_964471095.1 uncultured Pseudomonadota bacterium | reverse complement strand
GGACATAATTAGAGGAGGGAGATGGTCCCACTCGATCGCCAAGACCTCGTCATCCTCATGGAAGGTGGATACATCTACCTCGGGATGGGAAAGCTCGATCAGGCGCTCGAGGTCTTTGAGGGGCTCGCCGTCCTTGCCCCCGACAACGAACTCCCCTGGGTGGCGATCGGGAACGTCCATTTTGGCCAATTCCGCTATGACCAGGCGGAAAAGGCGTACCTGAAGGCGCTGAAACTAAAACCGGAAAGCCCGTTTGCCCGTGCCTACCTGGGGGAGGCGCTCTTCTTCAAGGGGAAAAAGGAGGAAGCGGTTCGCGAATTGGAGAAGGCGATCCTGCTCGATCCCGGCAGTGCGGTTGCCGGTTTCGCCCGTTCCCTCGTCGATGCCGTCAAAAAGGGGTTTGTACCCCCAGCCAAAGTAGGGCATCATTAAAGCAAGAACTTATGCGGCATCTTATCCTCATTCTGTTTGTTTTTAGCCTGGTCGCTTGTCAGAAGGTCGATCTGCACCACGGGCTCTCCGAGATTGAGGCGGATGAGATTCTAAACCTGCTGCACGAACAGAACATTACGGCCAAAAAGGAAAGAGAGGTCTCGGGGCAGGAGGTTTCCTGGAAGGTGACCGTGCCGAACGATGACAGTGCCCGCGCCCGGCAGTTATTGATCTCGAACCACCTTCCCCGTCGGCGTGAATTGGGACTCTCCGGCGTCTACAAGGAAAAGGGGCTGATCCCGACCCCGGATGAGCAAAAGGCCCGGTATCTCCTGGCGGTCAAGGGGGAGATCATCAACTCACTGTTAAAAATTCCCGGGGTGGTCGATGCCGATGTCATTCTCAATGTCCCGGTGGGGGATGAATTTTCCGATCTCGCGGGCCAGAACCAGCGCCCCTCCGCCTCGGTGATCGTCCGAACACGGGGGGATGAGGCGGGACAAGCGGTGACCGAGGGGAAGGTGCAGCGATTTGTTGCGAACACGGTCCCTAACCTGGACCCCAATGATGTGACGGTGATTGTGAGCCGGACAACGGGTGGAGCGCCGATCATTCCGGCCTCTCCGACGCTTCCTCCGGGCGGTTCTGTTCCGGAATCGGCGATGGGGGGGCATGGCCCGGACGGATGGGTTGAAATTGCCGGGATGGAGCTGCACCCCGACTCGGTGGGGAGGATGAAGGGGTATTTTATCGGTCTCCTCTCTCTTCTGGTCCTGGTTTCAGCGGCGCTTTTGGTGAATATTGTGAGGATCAATCGGCTTCGGGTCCGACTCCAGACCGGGGCCCCGGTGGAACCGGTCCCCCTGGAGGCGGGGCGGCGTCAGCTCCTGGGGAGCGGTGGGGAGGGTGGGGAGTCGGTCGAGGGAACTTTTGACGTCGGGAAACGCAACTTAGGCGCCTGACCCGACCGATAATAGAAATAGTGAGGGGTTGATTATATGCAGCTAAACACGGTTGATAAGAATCTGGTCAAAATTGAGGCGCGGAATTATCCCCCACCGGAGGGGCCCAAAATGGGCTCTCGGTTCTGGCGGTTTGTCCAGGGATTTGGCGCATTTGCGACCCCGGTCAGCCTGGCCTCCGCCTTCTTCTTTCCACCGGCCGCCTTGATCGCGGCAGGCTCCTACGGTGCCTTTCAGTACGGGGGGTACAAAGATGCGACCAAACGGCAGCAGCAGCTGACCCCGACCCCGGTGATTGGTTATCCCGGTGTGACCACCTCCGTGGGGGGGCCGAGTCACAGCGGTGCCCAGCAGAGTGCACCGGTTTCTGATCCGATGGCGGTCATGACCGGTGATCTCCTCTCGAACCGCCAGGCGATGACGAATGAGATGTTGGAAGGGGTGAAATAGTGAAAATTCCTCCACCACTACCTCCATTACGACGTAAGGCTGATCAACTCCCGGCTGGTGAGCCGGTTGCGACGACACCGACAACGAAAGCCCCGGCCCAGGGCCAAGCTGCCACCGGTCCCGCCCCTGATCTCAGATTGCGCCTCCTCGAGGGGGGAGGGACAACGACCTCGTTTCACCTGCTCGATAGCCCGCTCCTTACCTCCCCTGAAGTACGTGGTGCGGTGGAACGGTTTATCTCAAATGAGGCCTTTACCCTGAATCCCGATCCGAAGTTCCAGCTGGTCGTTTCTGCCTTTTTTGATTCCCTCCCCCCAGACCCCTCCAAAACGGGGGGTTCAGACCCCAGTAATAACCCAACTGGCTAATATCCAACCGAGGCTATTCCATAGATAGTTGAAATATCATAAGTTTTCAAACCTCACTCCTTGGGGACCTTGGCACAGGATCTGCAAAATACCTCCTTGAAGGGATAAAACTATGGCCTTGAAGCTGCTGACTCGGAAAACCAGACCGGCGCCACACACCGACGCAAAGATAAAGCCGCTGACCCAGAAAGAGCAGAAGGAGCTTCAGAAGCGGAAGAACCTGGTGGAACAGTATCTCCCTTACGCCACTTCGATTGCGGGACGGGGGGTGC
>CAYYFU010000244.1:0-2490 GCA_964471095.1 uncultured Pseudomonadota bacterium | reverse complement strand
GCAATGCTCGCAGCGGAGGTTGCACTGGTCGGTGACGTCGATCGAGACAAACGACCCCTTCGGGAACCCCTTGAAGAAAAAGAAGAGCTGGGGGATCAGGTGGTACTTGAAAAACGGTTTGATTTCCTGATTGGCCCCGGCGTAAGTCTCGGTCGGCATAGGGTCTCCTGATAACTGATTTTAGAAAGGGCTGCAAGATTGATTACCTTGACGAATGACAGCTCCGGCGAATTGCTGATTGCGAATGGCGCCGGCCCGTCCGTCCGCCTCTCGCGGGAGGCGGCAACCCGGCTGATCCTGCATGCCCGGATGCACAGCGTCGCGGACTTTGTGGCAGGGTTGCCCAAGCTCATTTCGGATCCGGAGATCATCCGGTCCATTGCCGCCGCCTTCGAGACGGCGCCAACCTCCTCCGAACGCTGGAATCTGAAGGAAAAATTCGCTCGGCTCCGGACCCTCACGAAAGATTACTCATTAAAAGGCGAGATTAAAATTGTGGAAAAGATCAGCCTCTAGATTCCTCAGCGCGGGTCGACCAAATTTGGCATAGCGGGGCCAAAAATAGTTGCTCAATTTTTTCCGAGCTATCTCTCGGAAAATATGTTGAAAGTCATATCCTGTTGATATAAAATATGAACCATGGACAGAATATTTCCAAAATCTCTGGAAAAAAGGTGGAACGATCCGCGAGACCTGATTCAGGTTTTTACCGGTCCGAGGCAGGTGGGAAAGACAACCGCGGCAACCCGCCTGATGGAGCCGCCCCTGACCATTTATGCCAGCGCCGATCTCCCGACCCCCCCCACGACGGACTTCATCACCGAGCACTGGAAGCAGGCGCGCCAGATCCCCGATCCGGGAAGAACCCTCATTCTGGATGAGGTGCAGAAGATCCCCCGTTGGTCAGAAGTAGTCAAGCAACTCTGGGATGAAGATCGGCGGTACCGCCTCACCCTCCGTGTCTGCCTGTTGGGGAGCTCGGCAATTCTGATTGAAAAGGGATTGTCGGAAAGTCTCACCGGACGATTTGAAGTCAACTATTTCCCACACTGGATTTATACCGAGTGCCGCAACTGTTTTGGGGTCAGTGTGGAGGAGTATGCGCGGATGGGGGGGTATCCCAAGGCGTATGAACTGCGCGATGAGCCGGAACGACTGGAGCGTTACATTCAGGACAGCGTTTTGGAGCCGACGCTGGGACGCGATATCCTTGCCCTCCACGCGGTGGATAAACCGGCCCTGATGAGGCAGCTCTTCTGGTATGTATCGCGCCTTCCCGCGCAACCGGTCAGTTTCGAGAAAATCCTGGGGCATTTGCAAGGGAGGGGGAATTCCGCCACCTTGGTTCACTACGCAGAATTGCTGGAGATGGCCTTTCTCCTCCAACCGCTTTCCAAATATTCCCCCAAACCCCATCGAACCAAGCGCTCGATTCCCAAATGGATTCTGCCGAATGTCGGTCTGGTCGATCAATCGTTGCTCCGCGAAGGGATTAAGGGATTTGTCTTTGAAAATCTCGTCGGGGCGCACCTTCTCAATCTCATCTTTGGACGGAAACAGTATCAACTCTGCTATTGGCTCGAGGGGGGGAGAGAAATCGATTTCATCCTGACCGATCACAATCGACCTGCCCTCGCGATCGAGGTCAAGAGCGGAAGGGCCCGGAACCTTCCCCGAACGGAAGAACTGAGGCGACTGGGATTGGATGCTCCTTTAAGACCGGTCACATCGGAGAATATCGAGGATTTTTTGAGGACGACCTCGGTGGAGGAAATTCTTACCTCGCCGTGAAGAACTAAAGAATCTTGCCGACCGCCGCCGCAACGGGGCGGAGTTTTCCCATTAGTTCCCCAAACCGCTTAAGGAAAATTCGCCCGGCTCCGGACCCTGTCCAAGGAGCATCAACCGAAATCCCCTCCCGAAGTGGTCGAAACGATAAAACTGGCAGGGCATTAGTTTTTACAGCTTTTCGGTTCCTTCACGCACTTGAAATAGGTTACGAGCGCGACGTGCCGGGCGACCGCCCGCGCGGCGTCAAGCAACTGCCCCGGCACACCGATGGAGAAGGAACTGATTAGCCAGTCGGGAATCAAGTCGAGGTCCGGGTTGGCATCGACCTCCATCTCGACCTGCGTCTCCCCCGCCGCCAGCTCCGTCAGCGTGATCGTCCCGGTCATAGAGCCCATCTTATGATCAAGCGCGGGAAGACCGTACCCTTTCTCCTGCCTGTCGGAGAGCTGTCGCATCGAGATGACATATCGCTTGTGACCGTCGGCGGTTGTTTCCGAACGGACCGTCATATGGACATACGCCTCGCGGTTGGGGATCAGCTTGGCATAGATCTCGCTATACACCGTGAAGCCGCCCCGAACCAAGGCCTGAGCGGCCAATTCGGAAGGATTCGGGAGGACGACCTTATCGTTACGAACGAACAGCCGACGGGCGAGTTTGGGAAGCAGGGTGGTCGCCCTGTTATAGAACACCTCTTTC
>CAYYFU010000243.1:0-2515 GCA_964471095.1 uncultured Pseudomonadota bacterium | reverse complement strand
CTCACCGCGTCGCGGAAAAATAAAATCGATTTCGTGGTCGTCGGCCCCGAACTCCCGTTAGCCGAAGGGATCGTCGATCTTTTTCAGGGGGAGGGAATCCCGATCTTTGGTCCCAAGAAAGAGGCGTCTTTGTTGGAATCCTCCAAAATATTTTGCAAACAGCTGTTGCGTGCGGAAGGGGTTCCGACCGCCTCGTTTGAAGCATTCACGGATCAGAAAGCCGCCCTCGATTTTTTAAAGACCCAAGGTTATCCACTCGTGGTGAAGGCGGACGGACTTTGTGCCGGCAAGGGGGTGGTTGTCTGTCAGGATCAGCGCGAGGCGGTCCGGACGATCGACTCGATGCTCCAGCAGGGCCAGTTTGGCGAGGCGGGTCGGAGTCTCGTGATCGAGGAATTTCTCCAGGGGGAAGAAGTCTCTTATCATCTGCTGCTGGATGGGAGCTCGGTGGTGCCGCTCGCCTCTTCCCGGGATCATAAAAGGATCGGGGATCAGGACACCGGTCCCAACACCGGTGGGATGGGGGCTTACAGCCCGACCCCCTGTATGACCCCCCTGATGGAGAACCGGGTGCTCGAAGAAATCATCGGGCCGACGCTGAAGGGTCTGAAGAAAAGAGGAATCGATTATCGGGGGGTCCTCTACGCCGGGCTGATGTTGACCCCCCAGGGACCCCGATTGTTAGAGTATAATGTTCGGTTCGGAGATCCGGAGACAGAGGCCTTGATGGTCCGGCTGGAAGATGATCTGCTCGACCTGATGGAGCGGACCCTGACCGGTCAGTTGTCAAAACGGGCGGTTCGATGGAAAAAAGGAGACTCGGTTTGTGTCGTCATGGCGGCGGCCGGGTATCCCGGCAGGCCAAGGACCGGGGACCGGATTGAAGGGATTGAAGAGGCCGGAAAGGTCCCGGAGACGGTCGTTTTTCATGCCGGGACCCGCCATGAAGGCGGATGGAAGACCGCCGGGGGTCGGGTGTTGGGGGTGACAAGCCGGGGGCGGGATTTGAAGGAGGCTCGGGCCCGGGTCTATCAGGCGTGCGACAAAATCCGTTGGGAGGGAGTCCAGTATCGAAAGGATATCGGTAGGGGTTAACCCAGGGGGTGAAACGATGAAAAAACCGGTGGTCGGAATTCTGATGGGGAGTGATTCGGATCTCGAGGTCATGGAGGAGGTCGCCAAGGTGTTGAGGGAGTTTTCGGTCTCGCATGAAATGGTCATCGCCTCGGCCCATCGCTCTCCCAAACGGACCACCCTGTACGCTACCTCCGCAGAACGGCGGGGGCTCAAGGTGCTGGTTGCCGGGGCCGGTCATGCGGCCCATCTGGCCGGGGTCGTGGCAGCCCACAGCATTTTGCCGGTGATCGGCGTTCCGATTGATTCGTCAGTCTTGAAGGGATTGGATGCGATCCTTTCCACCGCCCAGATGCCGGGAGGGGTCCCGGTCGCAACCATGGCGATCGGCAAGGGAGGGGCGAAGAATGCCGGCCTGTTGGCGGTCGAGATCCTGGCCCTGCATGAGGGTGGTTTGAGAAGAAAACTTCAGCAATACCGCAAGAGAATGGAGGTGCAGTTGGTTCAAAAGGATCGAAAATTGAGAAAATCAGGCCGATGACCGAGATCCTCTCCCTCCACCCTGAATTCCCTGATGAAAAGGTGATTCGACGGGCGATTTCGCTGATTCAAGAAGGGGCCATCTGCGCCTACCCGACGGAGACGTTTTATGGATTGGGCGTTGATATCACCAATGAGCTGGCGATCAAGCGGCTGTTTGATGTCAAACGAAGGGATTTTGGGAATCCAATTGCGGCGATTGTCGCCGACCGGGCCATGTTGGTCTCGATCATTCGTGAGGTGCCGGAGCGGGCGTTGATGCTGATGGACAAGTTTTGGCCGGGACCGTTGACGGTCCTGTTTCGAACCAACGACCAGATTTCCCGTCAGTTGACGACCAATACCGGAAAGATCGGGATTCGGATCTCTTCCCATCCGGTGGCGCAAGCCTTGGTGCGGGGGCTGGGACGGCCCCTGTCGACCACATCGGCGAACCTCTCCGGTTTTCCGCCGGCCAGTCAGGTGAAGCATGTGCGGAATTATTTTGGGGAAAAAATAGATCTGGTCTTGGACGCCGGGGAACTTCCGCCGTCGTTGGGTTCCACGGTCGTGGATGTCACGGAAGAAAAACTGGCGATTATCCGGGAAGGGGTGATTCCGGTGGACATGATTTTCAATCTTTTTGAGAAGGAAGAAGCCATTTGAAAACAGTCGCGCCGTTTCGAGGTCTGCTCTATTCCGCCAAGATCAGCGACAAGCGGGCGGTGATGGCCCCTCCCTACGATGTCATTTCCCCTCAATTGCAGGATCGGCTTTATCAACAGAGCCCCTATAATGTGGTCCGGTTGATCTTGGGGAAAATGTCCGCGCAGGACACCGAGAACGACAACCGATACACCCGGGCCGCCCGTGATTTACGACAATGGATTCAAGGGGGGATTCTGGCTCAGGACCCCGACCC
>CAYYFU010000242.1:1948-2534 GCA_964471095.1 uncultured Pseudomonadota bacterium | reverse complement strand
ATAGGTCGTCAGGCCGGCCCCGACGGCCCCCGTGAGAACCGGGAGGTTTCGTTGCGGATAGGCGATGTCGAAGATCAGGACGGAAAAGAGGGGAGGAACCATTTCGAGGATAATGGCAAAGGAATCGGAGAGGATGCTGACTCCCAAGGGAAAGGCATAGGGGCGAAGCTCCCGCGCGTATTTCCAAAAAAGCTTCAGGTCAGTTATCATTTGTTTGCAAAAATGATGCGTCTTTTATAAGAACAGGAAGGGCTCGCGCAACTTATCATAATTACTTGGTAAATTCAAATGTTTTCGGGGGCTGAGTTGAAGATCCGAAGGCTTGACGATTCTCTCATTGCGAAGATTGCGGCGGGGGAGGTGATCGAGAGGCCGGCCTCCGTGGTCAAGGAGCTGGTCGAAAATTCCCTCGATGCCGGTGCCACCGAGATTCGCGTGGAAGCGGAGGAGGGGGGACGCAGCCTGATCCGCGTTTCTGACAATGGATGCGGGATGAGTCGGGAAGAGGCGTGGCTGGCGATCGAGCGGCATGCGACCAGCAAGATTCGTTCCGTCGAGGACCTTTTCAGGATCGGCACCTTGGGGT
>CAYYFU010000242.1:0-1938 GCA_964471095.1 uncultured Pseudomonadota bacterium | reverse complement strand
TCGATCGGTGCGGTTTCCTGGCTGACGCTAGAGACGAGCGATGGGGTTGCGGGGACGATGATTGAGGTTGAGGGAGGGAAGGTTCGGAAAACGGAGAGTTGTGCCAGGAGTCGGGGGACAACCGTCTCGGTCAGGAATCTTTTCTACAACACCCCGGCACGGCTCAAGTTTCTTAAGAGTCGGGAGACGGAGTTTTCTCATATTGCCGGATTTGTTGAGTCCTTAGCCCTCTCTTTTCCGGAATGTAGCTTTACCCTCTCCCATGCGGGTCGAACGGAATTTCGGACGAATTCCAGGGATCCCCGAGCCAGGATTCGGGATCTGTTTGGAGAGGAGATTGCCGATTCCCTCAAAATTGTCTCCGCGGGTCGGCAGGGGATCGAGGTGATGGGGTATCTGAGCGGCCACCCAGTGACCTCAAATTCAGCCAAGAGCTTGTATCTGTTCGTGAACGGGAGGGTGGTTCGCGACCGGACGATCCAGCATGCGGTTTTGGCCGGATATGAAAATCTGTTGATGAAGCATCGCTATCCATGGGTCTTTCTCTATCTCTCGGTCCCGCCCCAGCTGGTGGATGTGAATGTGCATCCGACCAAGGCGGAGGTCAGGTTTGCGAATGCCTCGGTGATTCATGATTTGGTCAGGGAGGGGGTGAGGCGATCATTGGGCGCGGGTGACTCGGGTCCGGCGCGCGCCCGCACGGAATTTATGAGTACGGGTGGACGGAACCCGGGGCAGGACCCGCACGAAATAACGCCCCCCAACCCCCCTCTTACATTAAGAGGGGGGCTTTCGAGTGATCTTAAGATCCTTGGCCAAGTCCACTCCACCTATCTCCTCTGTGAAACCGGCGATCAACTGATCCTGATCGATCAACATGCGGCCCACGAGAGAATCGGCTTTGAGAAGCTAAAAAAACAATTTGAATCAGGAGGGGTTGCGAGGCAGGCACTCCTCCTGCCGGAAAGTTTTGATCTGAAGCCGTCCGAGGCCGAGATCCTGCGCCTCTATCTGAAGGACCTAGAAAAATTCGGTCTTGAGATCGGGCCTTTTGGACCTTCCAGTTTTATCCTTCGCGCGGTGCCGGCTCTGTTGGCTGGAGAAAATTGCGTCGGTCTGGTGACGGATCTTATGAATGAACTCCAGGCTTATGGGAAGCTGACGCCGCTTGATGAAAAGGTCCATGAGATTTTGGAGACGATCGCCTGTCACGCCCAAGTTCGTGCCGGAGATCGGCTCACGAACCGGGAGATTGAGGCGTTGATCGTGGAGATGGAACGGACGAATTTTTCCACCAGTTGTCCCCACGGCCGTCCGTCTGTCTTGAGCGTTCCGTTCGGTGAGATCGAAAAGTGGTTCAAAAGAAAATTATAATTATTTGTGGGCCGACCGCGGTCGGGAAGAGCGCCTTTGCGATCCAAAAGGCGCTCGAAGAGAACGGCGAAATTATCAGCGCCGATTCCGGGCAGATCTATCGGGGACTTGATATCGGGACCGCCAAACCGACCCTGAAAGAGCGACAAGGTGTTCCGTTTCATCTGATCGACATCCGGAATCCTGACCAACGTTTTAATGCCGCGGACTTCAGGCGATTGGCGTTGGACAAGATCGATGAGATTCAACGGCGCGGCAAAAAGGTGATCGTGGTCGGTGGGACAGGACTCTACCTCAAAATTTTGGAGGAGGGGATTTTTGAGGGGCCCTCGGCCGACCCGGAGATTCGCGAGAGATTGGAAAAAAGAAGTGCCCGGGAGGGGGTTGAGACACTATGGCACGAATTGGAGAAAATCGATCCGGTGGCGGCCCAAAAGATGGACAAGCGGAACCGCCAGAGGATTATTCGGGCCCTGGAGGTGTACGAGTTGACCGGGAGGCCGATTTCCAGTTTTTGGAAAATCCCCCCCTCGGTCCCCCTCTTTGACAAAGAGGGGGAAGGGG
>CAYYFU010000241.1:0-2547 GCA_964471095.1 uncultured Pseudomonadota bacterium | reverse complement strand
CGGAGGGGGTTTCCATCGAACCGGCCGGAGACTGGCTCGCCACCCTTGATCTGTGACTCGCTCCCTACTTCCCCAGGCAGAATTTTGAAAATATCTCGCTCAAAATCTCGTCGGTGGTGATTTCGCCGGTGATTTCGCCCAAGTGATTGGAGGCGATCAACAGGTCCGAGGCGAGGAATTCCAGCGACATCTTCTGCCGGGCGCTCTCCGCCACCTGCCGGAGCGCCGCCAGCCCCTGCTCCAGCGCCAGTTTGTGCCGGAGGTTGGTCAGGACCACACCGTCGGTCGGTCGGTTCGAGACAAATCGGGCACGAATCGCCTGCTTGAGCGGCTCGATCCCGTCGCCGGTCTTGGCCGAGACCTCGACCTCTCCCCCCATCCCCCTCTCCTTAACAAAGAGAGGGGGCTTCAAAACAGGTGACGCTGCCGGCAGGTCCATCTTGTTCCAAACAAACAACACCTCTCGACCACTGGCCGCCTCCCTTACTTGATCATCTTCACGATCCCACGAGCGACTCACATCAAAGACCACCAACACCAGATCAGCCGATCCGATCCGTTCGCGAGTCCGCCGGATCCCCTCCGTCTCGATCGGCTCGCGCCCCTCGCGGATCCCTGCCGTATCCATGAACCGGACCGGGAGCCCGTTCAGATCGAGCAGTTCCTCGATCGTGTCGCGGGTAGTGCCGGGGGTCGGATGGACAATCGCCCGTTCCTCGTTCAAGAGCGCGTTCAACAGGCTCGATTTGCCGACGTTCGGCTTCCCGACGATTGCGACACGGATCCCCTCGCGGTACGCCCTCCCCTCCCGATAGGTCACAAGAAGTTTTTCAATCTCCTGCTCGACCGATCCGACCCGTTCACCGATCTCGTTGTAGCGGAGCCCCTGCACGTCCTCGTCTTCGGGAAAATCAATCCTCGCCTCCAGCTGGGCCCGCATCACTACTAAATTGTTCCGCAGTTGGCCGACCATCCGGGAGAGTTCCCCGGAGAGTTGGCGTTCCGCCAACCGGGCCGCCTCGCGGCTCCCGGCATTGATCAGGTCGGCTACGCCTTCCGCCTGCGCGAGGTCCAGCCGGCCGTTCAGGAAGGCCCGGCGGGTAAATTCGCCGGGGAGGGCCAGTCGCGCCCCTGCCCGAACCAGGTTCTCCAGAATAGCCTCCAGGAGCCGATAACCGCCGTGCGCCTGGATCTCGACGACATCCTCCCCCGTGTAGGAGTGGGGTGCCTGCCAATAGAGACAAACCGCCTCGTCCAGGGACCTTCCATCTAAATCATTGATTTTACCTAGGTAAGTTCTATTGGGCTCAAAAGAATCGACCGGAACGCCCCGCCAAACCTTGGCGAGCAGGCCACGCGAATCGGGCCCGGAGAGCCGGATCACCCCGATCGCCCCGTTCCCGGGGGGGGTCGAGATGGCAACAATGGTATCGTCCCTCATCGGACCCTGCCCATTATTTGAACAGGTCCCCCTTGACAAGAGTCAAGAAGTGACTATATTCCCGCGGCCCCAAGTGATGGGGATTTAAGGAGGTTTTTATGGCTACTGAAAAGAAATTCAAAATTCGTCCGTTGCAGGACCGGATCCTGATCAAGCGGTTGAATGAGGAAGAGAAGACCAAGGGTGGGATCATCATCCCGGACACGGCCAAGGAAAAGCCGCAAGAGGGGAAGGTGGTCGCCATTGGAAAGGGAAAGGTCCTGGAGGATGGAAAGGTTGTCCCGCTGGAGGTCCGCGTGGGTGACAAGATCCTCTTTAGCAAGTACTCCGGAAATGAAGTCAAGATTGAAGGAGAGGAACACCTGATTCTGAAGGAAGAGGATATTCTCGGTATTATTGAATAAGAAAAAATTCTAAGGAGGAAGTTATCATGGCTGCAAAAGATATCATTTATAATCAGAGGGCCCGTGAGTCGATCCTGAGAGGCGTGAACGCCCTGGCCGATGCGGTCAAGGTCACCCTGGGACCGAAGGGCCGGAATGTCATTCTCGAAAAGTCGTTCGGTTCTCCGACCATCACCAAGGACGGCGTGACGGTCGCTAAAGAGATCGAACTTTCCGACAAGTTCGAAAACATGGGGGCCCAGATGGTCAAAGAGGTCGCCTCCAAGACATCGGACGTTGCCGGCGATGGCACCACAACGGCCACCGTGCTTGCGCAGGTCATCTACCGCGAGGGAGCCAAGATGGTTGCCGCCGGTCACAACCCAATGTCCCTGAAGCGGGGGATCGACAAGGCGGTTGGCGTCGCGGTGGAAGAGTTGAAGAAGCTCTCCAAACCGACCAAGGATCCTAAAGAAATCGCCCAGGTCGGAACCATTTCGGCCAACAACGATGAGACGATCGGCAAGATCATTGCTGAGGCGATGGACAAGGTCGGCAAGGAAGGGGTGATCACCGTCGAAGAGGCGAAGTCGATGGAAACCACCTTGGATGTGGTCGAGGGGATGCAGTTCGACCGCGGCTATCTTTCCCCGTACTTTGTCAGTGATCCGGAGCGGATGGAGGCGGTTTTGGAAGACCCTTACATCCTGATCAACGAAAAGA
>CAYYFU010000240.1:0-2554 GCA_964471095.1 uncultured Pseudomonadota bacterium | reverse complement strand
CAAGAAGGCGGTTGAGGCGGTCTGCAAGGAGCGGGGGCTCAAAATGGGCCGCTTCATTGAGGACGCCCTGCTGGACAAGCTGGAGGAGCTGGAGGACCGTGAGGATATCAAGGCGTTGCGACGCGAACCGTCCCGGCCCCTTGCCGACGTCCTGAAGGACCTCAAGAGAAGTGGCAAACTATAGGAGCGAGATCGGCCGAACCGCCGAGAAGGCCCTCTATCGCCTTCCTAAAGAGGTCGTGCCGAAGATCATCGCGGCGATTCAGGGACTGGCATTCAACCCCTATCCAGCCGGTTGCCGGAAACTTGCCGGCGAGGAAAATGCCTTTCGCATCCGGGTGCAGGTCTATCGGATCGTTTACGAGGTCCACCCGGATCTCGTCCTGGTGAAGGTCCTGAGGATCGGCCACCGCAAGGACGTTTACCGCTGAGGAATACGAACCATGCAGGAGCCAAACAGCCGGCGGTTGTTGAGCAAAAACGGCAGCGTCCATCTCACTGACGAAATCTTCAACACCCTGATCTCCGGTCTGGGGGCGGTTCTTTCGGTGATTGGCAGCGTCGTCCTGGTTTACCGGGCGCAGGCGGAGGGGGATCTCTGGCAGGTGATCGGCTTTTCCCTCTACGGACTTGGTCTGATCACCCTATTTACTGCGAGCGCCTTGCATCATGGGGTGAATGGCTCTCCCCGAACCAACCATCTCCTTCGGCAACTCGATTACTTCGCCATTTTCATCATGATCGCCGGCTCGTTCACGCCGGTTTGCCTGATTCTTTTGAGAAACCTGCTCGGTTGGTTCGTGCTGGGGTTGATCTGGTCCCTGGCGATCGCCGGGATCATCGTCAAGGCACTCTATCCCCATGTTCCCAAGGGAGTCCTGCTGACCATTTACATCGGCATGGGGTGGCTGGGTCTGCTCATCGCCGGGCCGATCTATCGGTCGCTTCCCTGGCAGGGGTTCGCATCCTTTCTGTTGGGGGGGCTCTGCTTTACCGTGGGCGGGTTGATCTTCGGATTGGAAAGGCCGAACCCCTTTCCCGGCAGGTTTGGCTTCCATGAAATCTGGCATTGCCTTGTCCTGGCCGGCGCCGCGAGTCATTTTTATCCGATCCAGGGGCTCGCCTCTTCCGCCGGCCTTCCCTGATTTTGATCAACCCTCCCGGTTGACAGTCCCTCCGGTTGATCCTACAGTTCGACGATGGAAACAGCCGAGTCAACAACATCCGCCGAGGCAAAGCAGGCGCCCAAACCAGCGAAGCCGGCCAAGCCGAAGCAAAAGGCGCTCGTGGAACGGGACGCCTGTACCGGCTGTGAGTACTGCGTCCACTGGTGTCCCGTCCCGGAATGTCTGCAGATGCAGGGGGGGGAGAATTCCCTCGGCGTGCTCCAGCTCGTTCACGTCAACATCGAGACCTGCATCGGTTGCAAGCTCTGCGAGCAAAACTGCCCGTACGACGCAATCCATGTCTATAAATTGACCCCTGAGGAGATGGGCCAGGTTGCCCCCACCGATGGGATCATCGACAGGCCTTGGAATAAATAAATCTTTTATTAATCATCAAATTATAATAAATATTTATTAATTTAGTTTATATAAAGAATATAACTATCTAATATTTACCACAAGAATAAGATTCGTCTTCTTGTGGATAAAAATCGAGAAATCTTTTGATTTATCAATTAATTAGTCGATTGAAATTCATTGACATAGACCAAACTGTCCCATAGAATCCCATGATATCCCATTTCAAGGCGTCGTGGATCCAGATCGAATCGCCGGCGGAAGGGGAACGGGGGATTGCTTGTTTCGCGGACGGTACGAACACACCATTGATCAGAAGGGACGACTCTCCATCCCGGCGCGGTTTCGGGAAATCCTCGTCGCCAATTACGATGAACGACTGATCCTCACCAATTTTGACAATGGGATCTGGGCCTATCCGGTCAAGGAATGGAAACAGGTTGAGGAAAAGGTCGCGTCGCTCCCTCAATTCAAAACGGAGGTCAAGGCGCTGCAGCGTTTTTTTGTTTCAGCGGCCACCGAAACTCCGCTGGACCCTACCGGGCGGATCATCATCCCGCCGCCACTCCGACGTTATGCCGGTTTGTCGAAAGAAGTTGTCTTGGTCGGGATGACCCGGCGAATCGAAATTTGGTCGCTGGAGCGTTGGCAAAAGGTTTTTGATCAGGCCGGAGGCGATCTCTCAACTTTGGCGGACAAATTGGCCGACATGGGGCTCTAATATGCTGCAAAATTTCGGCGACATTGCGGTGCTCGGTCTCTCCGGAGATCTGGATACCTCGGAAGGTCGCCATCTGATGCGGACCTTGGGCCGGTTGATCCAACATGAGTGGGTGAAGATTGTGCTCGATTTCGAAAGGGTGGAGCACATCAATTATCAGGTCCTCGCGGAGCTCGTTCAGGCCTCTCTCGCCTCGCACACGTTGGCCGGTCAAATTAAATTGGCAAATATGACTTCCTATCACCGCAATTTGCTCCGAGTCGCCGGGGTCGAAGAATTTTTCGAAACCTATGATTCACTCGGAGAAGCG
>CAYYFU010000239.1:1283-2576 GCA_964471095.1 uncultured Pseudomonadota bacterium | reverse complement strand
GAATGAACAGGATTCCGAGATCATGACACGGCTCCTCCGGCCGGAGGGATATCGTGCCACTTCCCGCCCGGAGCAGGCGGATCTGATCCTGATCAACACCTGCAGCGTTCGTGAAAAGGCGTACCAGAAGGCGATGAGTGAGATCGGCCGGCGCCGGGGGTGTCCCCATCCGCCTGATCAGCTTGTGGGGGTCACGGGTTGTGTCGCCTCGCAAGAGGGGGGGCGGATTTTAAAAAAATTCCCTGAGATCGATTTCGTGTTGGGGACCGATCAGATCGGACGTCTTCCCCAAGTGGTTCAGGAGCTTCGCGAAACAGGGGGAAAAAGGGCGGTCGCCGATTTTCAGGACATTTCGGATTATGAATTCCCGGTCCCGCTGGCGGGAGGGGAAGCCAAACGGGTCAAGGCCTATGTGACCATCATGAAGGGTTGCGACAATCGATGTTCCTTTTGCATCGTTCCCCTCACCCGGGGCCCGGAGGTTTCGCGTCCGCCGGAGCAGATTTTGGAGGAAATCCGGATGCTGGAAAATGAGGGGGTCAAAGAGGTGATGCTGCTCGGTCAGAATGTAAATTCGTACGGAAAGAGGCTGAAAACAACCTTTGCAAAACTGCTCCGACGGATCGACGAAGAGACCTCGCTCGCTCGAGTCCGATTTACCAGTCCTCACCCCAAGGACCTTTCCCGAGAACTGATCCAGGAGTATGGGAAGAACCGCAAGTTATGCCCGCATCTCCATCTGCCGGCCCAATCCGGCTCGAATCGATTGCTCAAAAAGATGCGTCGGGCTTACTCCCGGGAGGTCTATTGGCGGCGGATCGAGGCGCTTCGGAAAATCCGGCCGGATGTCGCGATTACCACCGACCTGATTGTCGGATTTCCGGGAGAGACCGAAACGGATTTTGAGCTGACCTTGGAACTGATGAGAGTCGTGGGATTTGATCAGTGTTACTCTTTTATGTTTTCTTCGCGACCGGGCACCGAGGCGGGTCAATTCCCGGACGATGTCCCCCTCGCGACCAAAAAAGATCGGCTGGCTCGTTTGATGGAGCTGCAACGGGAAATCAGTCGGGAGATAAATGAGTCGCGGATCGGTCATTGGGAAGAAGTTTTGGTCGAGGGGCGGGGCGGGGAAGGTCCTCGACAGCTGACCGGTCGCACCCCCCATGGGAGGATCGTAAATTTCGATGGTGACCCGGATCAAGTCGGTGCTATACTGACCGTACGGATTATGGAGGCGACCGCTTTTGCCCTCAAGGGGGAATCGGCATGGAAATGATCGAGATGAAGGTG
>CAYYFU010000239.1:0-1270 GCA_964471095.1 uncultured Pseudomonadota bacterium | reverse complement strand
TCCCTTCACCAATATGCCGATTATTATCCTCAAAGATAAAGAGGAGAAGAATGCCCTGCCGATCTGGATCGGCCTGATCGAGGCGTCGGCGATTGCGACCGAGCTGGAAAAAATCCAGCTTTCCCGCCCGATGACCCACGATTTGTTGAAAAATATCCTGCAAACCCTCAATGTGAAAGTGGAGAAGGTGGAGGTGAATGATCTCAGTGATAATACCTTTTATGCCCGGCTTTATTTGAAGAATGACTCGAAGGAGATGGTGATTGACTCCCGGCCTTCGGATGCGATTGCGTTGGCGCTTCGGACGCAGGCCCCGATCTTTGTCGACAAGCAGGTGATCGAGAAGTCCCGTAAAATCGATCTCGGAAAGATCAAGGATTCTGAAAAGGGGAAGGAAGAAAAATGGGCCGAGATCCTCGAGAACCTCAATCCCACCGATTTTGGCAAATACAAAATGTGAAAAAATGGCTACCGGTCCTGGTCTGGGCCTCCCTGATATTTTATCTGTCCCATCAGCCGGGAATCCCCTCTGCTTTTCATTTTTCGGATAAACTCTTGCATCTGGGTACCTATTTCGTTTTTGGCCTGCTGCTGGCCCGCCCCTTTGGGGAGCGACGCATGCTGATTGCTTTTTTGGGGGCGCTCCTTTATGGTCTCTCGGACGAATTTCATCAGAGCTTCATTCCGGGACGAACCGTGGAGATGGGCGATTGGGTGGCGGATGGGGTCGGCGGTCTGTTCGGTGGCTGGGCTTACGTTCGATTGAAAAAATGGCCAAAATTCTTGCGCATCATGGAGTCACTCCGAAAATAGATCCTTCCGTTTTCCTGGCCGAGGGGACGGTGGTGATCGGCGACGTCGTGATCGGTGCCGATTCCTCGGTCTGGCCGAACACGGTCATTCGGGGGGATGTGAACAGCATCCGGATCGGCGCCCGCACCAATCTCCAAGATCTTTCTGTTTGCCATGTGGACAGCGGCGGCTGGCCGCTCGTTTTGGAAGACGAGATCACGGTCGGTCATCGCGTGGTGTTGCACGGCTGTCACATCAAGGCGCGATCGTTGATCGGCATCGGCTCGATCATTATGAACGGTGCCGTGATCGGCGAGGAGTCGCTGGTCGGCGCCGGCTCGCTGGTCACCGAAAAGACGATCATCCCGCCGCGCACCCTGGCACTCGGTTCCCCCGCCAAGGTCAAACGAGACCTAACGCCCGAGGAAGTTGTCTTATTGAAACATCTGGTTTAGGTGGAACTGTTGACGGCTGGATA
>CAYYFU010000238.1:0-2585 GCA_964471095.1 uncultured Pseudomonadota bacterium | reverse complement strand
CGGAATGATGGCTCGGTTAATTGGGTCAGGAGCCGGACCAGGGGGTTATATGGATCCGGTTTGACCCAGCTCAAAATAACCGCAACCGCCACAATGAAGGTGTAAAGATTAACCAGCAGGCTTAAAAGCTTGGTCAAGGTGAGTAACAGGTATCCCAGAAAGATCATTGGAACTCCTTTCGTAGACGGGTACTCCGCTCCGTTGCCTTCCGGATCGCCTTCTCGACAATTTCGGCGAATTTTTTCTCCCTAAAAACGGTCAACCCTGCCTCGGTCGTCCCCCCTTTGGAGGCGACCTTCTGGATCTCTTCTTCTAACCGTGCCGAAGGTTCCTCCAAGAGCTTGAGAGCCCCGGAGGCGGTTTTGAAGACCAGCAGACGGGCGAGACTGGGGGGGAGACCGTTTCGAACCCCCCCACGGATCAGGGCGCTCAAAAAGAGGAGGACAAAGGCGATCCCGCAGGCGGCAACCGCGGTGATCGGATCAAACCAGGATTCATGATCAGCAAAAAAAGCGGTGCCACTGCAGGAAAAAATTTGTTGGGTGAACCGGCGCTCCGAACGAGACACCCCCCTGGTTGCAAACAGTGCGGTGACACCTCTCCCCACGAGGAGGGCACGATTCGGCATCGCCCGGATCAGTTTGGTCTTTTTAAGTGATCTTTGGTAGAAGGCGAGGTCAAGCCCGGCTGCAAGGGTGATGATCAGATGATCCCGGGTTATCACCGAACGGATCTCCCGCAACACCGCCGACATCTGCTGGGGACGGACCGCCAGGACGACACAACGGCACTGTGCGGCAAGATCGCGATTGGATCTTAAGGCCGTAATGCGGTCTCTTGCCGCCAAAGTTCGGCGAGTGGTGGCGTGGGCGGTGGCGACGGCGATCTCTCGAGGTCGGAACAGTTTCTTTTTGATCAGGGATCGGATCAGAGGGGATCCGATGTGGCCAGCGCCGATGAAACCTATTGGGTAGCGAAAACGACTCATGCCCGCACCCCAAAGAGACCCGTTCCTATTCTCACGAGAGTGGCTCCCTCCTCAATCGCGATCTCAAAATCGCTTGTCATCCCGATCGAGAGCTCGGTTAACGGTTCCTTATAGAGCCTCTGGCGGTTAATTTCATCTAGAATCTGACGAAGTTTTCTGAAGAAGGGGCGGGACTCTTCCGGATCTGTTCCCCAAGGCGGTATCCCCATGAGGCCCTTGAGCGAGAGGTGGAGGCGATCGTTCAAGGCGATCACCGAGGGACCGACGGCGTTAGGGTCGATTCCCGACTTGGTCTTTTCTCCCCCCAGATTAACCTCAATCAAAACCGGCTGGCTTTTTTCCAAACCGGCCGAGTGTCGTTCGATCTCGTTGGCGAGTTCCAGGGAATCGAGGGAATGGATCAGGCCAACGGGACCGATGACCTGTTTCACCTTGTTGCGCTGCAAGTGGCCCACGAAATGCCAGCGGGGTTGTAGGGGCGCCCCTTGGTGCGCCCCATGGGAGGGCCCAGCAAGCAGGGCCCCTACATGTTTCAAAAATTCCTGCGCGTAATTCTCCCCGATGTCCGTTAGACCCGCCGTGACCGCCTCGGCAATCCGTTCGATTGATTGCCCCTTGGCAACACCCACCAGCGTCACTTCGGCCGGCGAACGCCCAGCCCGCCGACACGCGGCGTCAATTTTTTGCCGGATCCGCTCAAGATTTTCCTGAATCTTCATGGACAAGGTTCTGTACCACTGATATAATTCCCCGTGTAAAAGAGTTTTTTGCCCGCCGTTCTTTCTCATTCATTCCAGCGTCAAGCGGAAGGAAAATTGTTGGGCCGTCCAATGTAAGGAGGGGGTATGGCGAATGAAATAATGAACCTTATCCAGAAGCTTTCGGATGCCCGCGGGTATCAGGAGCTGAACTGGGAGGGAAGTTTTGAGGACTACCTGGAGTTGTTAAAGAAAAATCCCCGGATCGGCCGAACCGCCTTTCAACGGATCTTCGATATGATCACCTCCCATGGAACGGAGGATTATATCGAACACAAGAAAAAGATCACCCGTTATCACTTTTTTTTTTTTTTTTTTGATGGGGGGCGGGATGCGATCTTTTGCCTGGATGTCCCGCTCATGAAGCTGGTCAACATGTTCAAGGCGGCCGCCCAGGGGTACGGTCCGGAAAAGCGCGTCCTGCTGCTCCATGGGCCGGTGGGCAGCGCGAAAAGCACCATCGTCCGCCTGTTGAAAAAAGGGATGGAGCACTATTCCCGAACACCGGAGGGCGCCCTGTACACCTTTTTTTGGAAGAAAAATAGCCAGACCGAGGCGCTGTTTGGGACCCAGGACCAGATCCCCTGTCCGATGCATGAAGACCCCCTTCGGCTTCTCCCTTTGGATATTCGAGAATCCCTCCTGGCCAAGCTGAACGAATCTCTGCCGGAGAACCAAAAGATCCGGGTGGAGGGGGATTTATGCCCCCCCTGCCGCTTTATGTTCCGTGAACTGATGGTGCTGACGAAGGGGGATTGGAACAAGCTGACCTCGCATATCCGGGTCCGGCGTCTCCTTCTGTCGGAGAAGGACCGGATCGGGATCGGGACCTTTCAACC
>CAYYFU010000237.1:0-2601 GCA_964471095.1 uncultured Pseudomonadota bacterium | reverse complement strand
ATCCTCCAGAACAATACACTCATCCGCGACACCCTTGACCTGCAGGTGACCACCCACGACGGCCTGTTGACGGTCTATCAGGGAAATATCGGCAAGCTCCTCCAAGACTACCTGGAAAACACGCCGCGGGCGATCTGGATCGACCTGCCGCTGATCGCCCCGTTCCTGACCGACGACGGCTTCTGCTCGATCCACCCCGAGGTGACCGAGATCTGCCAATGCGACACGAAAAAGTTTAGCAATACCGAGGATTGTGAATCGATTATCGAGGCGGATGCCGACTTTGAAGACGGAACGATCGCCGACCTTGGCTTCTCCGGCTTTCAGGTGACCGACATGGTGCTGGGGATGATCGCCGATCCCCTCTATGCCGCGCCGCGACATCTGGGGTTGGGCTTGAGTCTCTGTATCAAAAATGAAGCGGGAGGATGTATCCGATGAGTAACGCACTAATATTCTTAATACGTTGGGGGATCCCTCTGGCATCGATCGCGATGGCTGCCTGCACCGGGGAATCCTCCACCCCCGCCCCTGAGCCGACCGACGATGATAGCATCCCCCCGCCGGATGACACCCTCTTGCCGCCGGAATGTGCCTTTGGGCTCAAGACCAGCTATCTGGGTGCTGCCTTTGAGGAGCCGTTTTTTGACAGCCCGCAGACCCCGGAGGAACCGGTCGATACCTGCGAATATAAGGTCATGGAACGGAACCGTGGCGGGTATCAGTGGCAAGACGAGGCGAGGACCCATGCCTTGGCCTCCAACCTCGCCCGGTTTGACAGCCACCCCGCCTTTTACCTCCGTGAAGACCGGATCGATATCTGCCGCGAAAACCGTTCCGTCTGCGAGACCGGGGAGAGCTATTGGGACCCGCGTCGCGAAGGGGGAACATTATCCGAATTAAGCTCGCAAGAGCCGGTGGAAAACCCGACCTGGGGATTTAATCCGGGGGAGGTCTTTGTCGGGCTCGGGCTCCTCTCCCCCGATGAGGCGCTCGACGCCGGGGCGTTGGGGATCTACAAACTTGAATACCGGTTCACCCACCTGCCGGAATTCGAGGGGGACCGGGCGGTTGCCGACATCACCCTGACCGTCTACACGACAACGGTGGACGCGGCCCCGGAGGGGATCACCTCTCCGTTCCACTACTCCGAGTCCTGGGCCAATGAATCCTGCCGGGACGAGGAGGGGATCCCGATCGACTGGCAGGGTCAACCGCTCAAGGTCTCGACCTTCTCCCAGGGGATCCACCTGATGCTCGCCGGTCCGCTCCGGTTTCAGTTTACCGCTGTCCAGTTGATCCCCGGGTTTGAACGCTTCCTCACCTCTCCGGTGGAAGGATGCATGCTGATCGATAAGGAACTTTGTGAGCCGGTGGTTGGCCTCCCCGGGTTCCTGATCGATGCGGTCGAGGGGGCGCTGGTTGTCGACTGCCGACTCCCTGAAGACCCTCAACCCTGAGCGTATGGTCTCAATCCCGCCCACCCCACCCCCGATCCCCCCCCGTTGGAATGGCGGGTTCGCCAATTTCGATGCCGATGGAACCCTCGGAATCAACCACTTTGGCGTCAGCTACATCGGCCATCGCTTTACGCAAAACCCCCTCTCCTTCCTGGCGAAAGAGGGGTGGCACATCGTTCCAGACCTCTTTGGAATGCTGCGGATGGCGGTTATCCATAAACTCGGGGGAGATATCCCGGAACGTCAGACGATCGACTGGGCCAACAACGCCTTTGGAAGGATCCTGCGCGGAATCCCGGCCGAGCAGGATGTCGCCGCCTGGTTTTACTATCAGGGTCAGGGGATGATCCATCCGGAGATGCGCCGACGGGTCCAAGGGCACCTCGAGAGAGGCGAGGTGGTCACGATGACCACCAATGAACCAACCCAGGTGGCCCAGCTCGTTGCCCGGGATGTCGGGATCCATCCGAACTTGGTTATCTGCTCCGATCTCGAATTGGAAGGCGGCGTCTTTAAGGAATTAAAAACCTTCCCGTATGGATCCCGAAAGGGGCCTCAGACCCAACCGCTTCTGGATCGATTGGACGAGATCCGAAAAGGTCAGACACGAAGGAAAAGCGGGGCCGACGGGATCCGTCGGAGTCAGGTTTCCCTCTATTTTGACAAAGAATCGGATCTCTCGATGTCAGAGATGACCCTCCGTTCCCGACCGATCGGGCAATTCACGGCAGTGGGTGGCAAACTCCATCGCCGGCAACAGGCGGTAGGCGGGGAGAGGATTGACATCAAATTGAACGGCTACGTCGCCTACCGATATACCCCTGTCCGGTCGGGTGGGGCGGTGGTTTATCAAAGGACCGAGGTCCAAAGGGAGCGTTACTCACTCCCGGGATTCCAAAAGTTCGGGGGATTGTTCTTCGCACCGTTCCAGTGGATCTTGGGGGATCTCCTCTCGCCAAGGGCATGGAGCTGGCAGGGGATGCAGGCCAGCCTTGTTTCGGGACTCCTGTACACCGGAGTCGGTTCCGTCGCAGAAACCGTCGTCCGCGGCTTCTTCAAGCGGAATCAGTTGTTCCCCTTCCTCTACGCCGGAAAACTGGTTCGAACCGGTTTATTGGGGACCGTTTTTGGCGCCGCCACA
>CAYYFU010000236.1:0-2602 GCA_964471095.1 uncultured Pseudomonadota bacterium | reverse complement strand
GGTATCGATCCCTCCGCTGACGTCGGCGGGCGCCGCCTCACAGGTATCGCAGTCGGTCGATACCGGCCTCCCCTTCGCCGCATTGTCCGTGGCGTTCCAATCTTCGTCATACTCCACGGCGACACCATAACTGTCGTTGGAATAGACCTTTGGGTTCCCCGTCTCCGTCCCCTCGTTCGAACAGGCGGAGACAAAGAGGATAAAAATAAACAGAACTAACATTCCCTTTTTCACCACGACACCTCCGAGAGATTGAAAATTTGAAAATTAATCTGATAGACGGCGTCCGGCCTCGCCTCCTCCGAGAGGAGGACATTGAGTTCTCGACGAAAGTCCTGGATCCGTCGTTTCGCCTCCTCAAATCTTTCCCGATTCAGCGCGATGGTGAGCGACGAGATATCGCGTCTCTCCCCCGGCGTCCGTTCGATCGATTCCGCCCCCTTCTGCATCATCTCACGGTGGTAGTTTGCGACTGCGAGCGAGGCGACTTCCCGGGCGGTGGAGATATTTCTTTCTGATTGAACGAGCCGGCCATCCGTATCGCGCTTCACGAACCCGAGTTCCAGGAGGAGTTCGAGGGCTGTTTTGGCCTCCCTCGGGGTGATGGGAGGAGACAACTTCTTGGCGATCCATTCCGGGTCTTCCTTAAAGTCCGGGAGCAGGGCCAGTTCGCGGATCGCCGCGTAGTACCAGCGTGAATAATAGACAAAATGGTCCTTCTCAATCTGCCGGATCTCCCGGTACTTGCGGGAGGTCGAGAGCCGACGGTACCACTCGTTTCGTTCCCCGTCATCCCTCGCCTGATTGAACCCGACCAGATTGGTAAAAAAGGAAGACTCTTCTTTGTTGAGCCTGAGCGCCTTGATAAATCCCTTGACCCCGTCCGGGCCCAGGTTCCTCTGCCCGTCCATCACTAGTTTCAAAAAGTTGGGAGAGGAGAGGCCGGCCTGCCGGACAAACGACCGGAAGGAAAACCGTGTCCCCTTTTTCTCCTTCTGCTCCCGATAGAAGTCCCGAAGGTAATGGCGGTAGTTGAGATAGCTAAAAAGCTCCGGCATGGCGACGCTCCGATAGCGGGATTATCGTCGATCGCCACCCGATTGTCTAGATATTATTACTTTAATAGAATACTAATATTTATAATAAATTAATAATTACAAATAGTTATTTATTATTTATATTTTGTTATAATTTTACAGAATACATCAATCCAGCATCGCAGTCGTAATGGTGGGGGGTAGAGATTGATATGAAAAAACTGTTGTAAAAAGGTGCTGATTTCTATAAATTCTTCATATGCGTACCACGGTCAACGTCTCCGACGATCTCCTGCGGGAGGTCATGAGGGAATCCGGCACCCGGACGATCACCCAGGCGATCCGGAGCGCCCTCGAGGGATACCTGCTCCAGCGCAAACGGATCCGGCTCATCAAAAGTTTGGGTAAATTCCCCGATTGGCACCCCGATCTTCGGGGCATGAGACGACAGCGTGATCTTGGTTGACTCCAGCGTCTGGATTGCCGCCTGGCGAGGGGATGGGGGGATCGCCAACACGCTCTCCCGTTTGATCGAGGGGGGTGACGCCGTCATCAATCCCCTGATCCGGACGGAACTCCTTCAGGGGGCCAGGGACCGCCGCCACCAACAGGAACTGAAGGGGCTTTTGACTCCGATCACGGTCCTTCCCCTTCCAGAGTCGCTTTGGAACGAGGCGCCGGAAATCTATCTCCAATCGCGGGAGAGGGGAACGACCTTGACCACGATCGATTGCCTGATTGCCACCCATGCCCGTATTGAGAGAATTATACTCTGGAGTCTGGATCAGGCCCTCTCAAAAGTCCCCGGAGTCCGCGTCTTGAATCCTTAGAATTCAATCCAGGATTGCGGTATCAACGACAAGCTTCATCTCGCGTGACGCCGATCGCCTCTCCGAATCTGTTACCGAAACAATGAGTCGGACGGTTTGATTCCAGTTATCGCACCCGTCCGGGAACCAGCCTGCCTTGGATGGATCGAACGAGAATTTTCCGTCGTAGATCGGAAAATCCCCCACAACCTCGCCGCAGGTGGAGATGATGCGGAATTTCCCGTTTTGAATGGCAGGATCGCTGACCGACCCGCCGATCGCCACCTTCGTGACATTAAAGACCGGGATCCGGCCGCCATCCAGGAGTGATCCATGCACCACCCCCGCCTTGATCCGGTAGGAATAGTCCGCCTGGGTGAGTTCCAGCCGTGGGGCCGCCCCGCAGGCGACAAGGAGAAAGAGCACAGGAGGGAAGACAAGTTGTAGAATCATCATATCGCGTTAGTCTATTTAATATGCACTAGATTGCCATTATGAAAACAGGGCTCAGTTCGCTGACCGGAAAATGGTTTAATTTTCATATTGACATAAAAAATCAAATAATTGATATTAAATGTCATTATGAAGTTAGAGGCCAGGCAGCTCCTACTTCTCCAATCGCTGGAGCCCAAACATAAAGGGGTCTTTTCAACGTCCGACCTGACCCACCTCTTCTCGGCCTCTACCCCCCTCCAATTCAATCGAAGACTGCACCCCTTCCCCACGGAGCGCATCCTGCCACGTTCTCGCCGGGGG
>CAYYFU010000235.1:0-2625 GCA_964471095.1 uncultured Pseudomonadota bacterium | reverse complement strand
CGATTGGGATCGTCACCGAGATTATCGTCAATAACACCCGCAAGCCGTTGTATAGTTACAAAACCGTGATCTATTCGTTGCTGTTCTTGGGGTTCATGTCATTTGTCGTCTGGGCCCACCATATGTTCATGACCGGGATGGGGACGGTATTGGGGAATTTCTTTCAGACGACGACGATGATCATTTCGATCCCGTCTGTTGTCATCCTGACGGTCTTGCTCCTGACCCTCTGGGGGGCCTCGATCCGGTTTACCGTTCCGATGCACTTTGCGCTCGCCTTCTTGCCGATGTTTGCGATCGGCGGACTGACCGGCCTGCCGCTCGGCCTCACCACATCGGACATTCATCTGCACGATACCTATTACGTGATCGGGCATTTTCATTACGTGGTCGCCCCCGGGACGCTGTTTGCCCTCTTTGCCGGGATCTATCACTGGTATCCGAAGATCACCGGCCGGATGATGAACCAGACCCTGGGCAAGATCCACTTTTGGCTTTCCTTTGTGGCGATCAACGGCGTCTTCATGCCGATGTTTATTCAGGGGATTGTCGGGCTTTCTCGCCGACTGCATACCCCAAACTTCTATGCCCATGTCCAGTCGATTCAGAATCTCAACGTACTGATCTCCGTCTCCGCCTGGGTGTTAGGGTTTGCCCAATTGTTCTTCATCCTCAATTTTTTCAGGAGCCTTAAGAAGGGGAGGAAGGTGGAGGAGAACCCCTGGGGGGCGACGACGCTCGAGTGGGCGACACCGACCCCGCCCCCGCATGGAAATTTTCTGGTGGAGCCGGTGGTCCATCGCGGCCCGTACGAATATAGTGTACCTGGGAGGGCGGAAGATTTTTGGCCGCAGCATTTGGCCTAAACCCCCTCCCAACCTCCCCCTTATCAAAGGGGAGGTGATGAATCCCCCCTTTGTAAGGGGGGATTAAAGGGGGGTAGAGGAAGGCATATATGTCATCAGCTATCATTCATCATATCGAGGAACCGCACCCAGTCACTGGGGTCACCAACGCCAAGCTCGGCACCTGGCTCTTTTTGGCCTCTGAGGTAATGCTGTTCGGGGCCCTCTTTTCAACCTACATCATCCTGCGGGTTGGAAGTGAGGGCTGGCCGCATGGGTCGACCCTCCTCAATGTGAAGCTCGCGACCTTGAATACGATGGTCCTGATCACCTCCAGCGTGACGATGGTGATGGCCTGGGCCTCGTTGATGATAAACCGCCTCGACCGTTACCGGATCTTCATGGGGTTGACGATCCTGCTGGCCCTGACTTTTCTGGTGGTCAAATATTTTGAATATTCCGCCAAATTTCACCATCATCTCTTTCCCTCCACGAATACCTTTCTGGCGATCTACTTTACCTTGACCGGCCTGCATGGTTTGCACGTGTTGGGGGGGGTCGTGGTTAATTCTTATTTTCTGACCCGCGGGAGCCGGCTCTGGAAAAGCCATCCAAGACAACTGACCACTCGGGTCGAGTGTGCCGGTCTCTATTGGCATTTTGTCGACCTGGTCTGGATTTTTCTTTTCCCGGTTCTCTATCTGTTATAAGGTACTCTGATGGGACCCCGACTTGAAGGACAGCCTCATGCCTCGGAACACGCGGTCGATGTCGGCAGACATGTCCGGATCTACCTGACCGTTTTTGTGGCCCTGGCGGCCCTGACCCTCATCACCGTGACGGTCAGTCACTGGCATCTCTCGACGCCGCTCGCGGTGGCGGTGGCCCTGTTGATTGCGACGATCAAGGGTTCGATGGTCGCCTGCTATTTTATGCACCTGATCTCGGAGAGAAAGCTGATCCTGTTGGTGCTGGCGCTGACGGTCCTCTTCTTTTTTATGCTCTTGCTGGTGCCGGTGGCGACCGATCGGGAGATGCAACTCCATGTCCCTTAAGAAATTCCATCTCTTTTTTATCAGCATCTCCGCCTTGCTCTCCCTCTTTTTGATCACCCGGGGGGAGGGCGGGATCCGTGCTTTTGGCCTCATCCTGCTCGTTATTCTCATCCCCTATGCCGTCTGGTTCTGGAGGAAGGCGAAACTTCTCGGACTCTCCGTATTTGTCGCGGTTTTTTGCTCGATCCCTGAGGCTGCCCACGCCTGTGCGGTCTGTTTTCGAAATCCCGACTCGCTGCTGACGCGCGGGGCCAAGATGGGAGTGTTGGCCCTTGCGGTGACCGTTGCCGTGGTTTTGGCCACGATCGGTTGGACCGCCTTCACCTGGTCCCAGCGGGCCCGCCAACCGGCCCAAAAAAGTTAAATCAACTGGATGAAATTCAGCATCCGGCCGGCCTTTTCGCCGTCTCGGCGATAGGAGTGAAAGAGATCGGGGCGGCAGTGGGTGCAGAGGTCGATCGGGTCAATGCGTTCGGGACAGACGCCCCCCTGGATCAGCTCGCGTCGATTCGCCTCCTGGAGATTCAAAAGCCACTTCGTCTCCGATTTTCTCTGCAGAAAGGGGAGGGGGTCGGGAAACGCCTCTTCGATCGGCGTTGCGACATCCCGCGCCACCTCATAACAATTTCCCTGAATACAGGGGCCGAGGGACACGGCCAGATTTTCGGGGCGTCCGCCTCGTTTCCGAATTTCATCCAAAACCTCGCGGGTTATTTTCGCAACCG
>CAYYFU010000234.1:0-2627 GCA_964471095.1 uncultured Pseudomonadota bacterium | reverse complement strand
CCCAACAACCCTTTGCGCTGGAGAACCCCAAAACGATGCTGCTCGTCGATCACCGCCAATCCTAAATTCTTAAACTGAACCGTCTCCGACAAGACAGCGTGAGTTCCAATCACCAAGGAATAAAGACCGCGGCGGATCCTTGAATGACAGCGATTTTTTTCCTTCAGAGTCATCGATCCGGTCAAGAGGCAAATCGGAATTTTGAAAGGACCCAGCAACGACTGGGCGGTCCGAAAATGCTGCTCGGCCAAGATCTCGGTCGGCGCCATCATGACGGTCTGAGTGCCGTTGCGAATCGCAATCAGCGAGGCGAGGAGCGCCACAACCGTCTTGCCACAGCCGACATCCCCCTGCACCAATCGATGCATCGGGACCGGTTGCTCGATATCCTTCAAGATCTCCCACCACACCCGCTTCTGCGCCTGGGTCAGAGAAAAGGGGAGACGCGTCAGGTCCTCTTGAATCTCTTCGACTCGCCAGGAAAAAGAGAGCCCCTCCTCCCGCTTCATCCCCTCGCGACGAAAGGCGAGTCCCAGTTCCAGAAAAAAGAATTCCTCAAAGGCCAGCCGTTGATGGGCCGGGGAGACCCCCCGATTCAAGAGATCCACGGAGGATTGGCGGGGAAAATGGACCTCGCGCAGCGCCTCTTCCCGATGGAGCAGTCTTTGCCTCTCCCGAATCGGCTCCGACAACGGGTCGGTCAGCAAACTTCGGTCCAGCGCCGACGAGACAATTTTTCGCAACACGGTTTGGGGGACCCCGGGGATTTCCGAATAGACGGGGACAATCCCGGGGGCGCGACTTTCCAAGGCAAGATCCGATTGCAGCAGTTGGACCTCCGGGTGAACAAACTGGCAGTCATTGCGATAACGGGTGACCGGACCTGAAACCAGCAGCAGCGTCCTTTTCTCAAACCGGCGTGCCATTTGGGGATAAAAGTGAAACCACTTAAGAGTGACCGCCCCGGTTTCATCCCCCAATAAGACCGAGAAAATACGCCGCCTTCCGAGGTAAACGACCCCCGAACTTAAAATCTTTCCGATCACCACCCGCTGGCCCGGCTGCAGGGAACCGATCGGTGTGAGCTGACTGCGATCCAGGTATTTGAATGGCAGGAAGGTGAAAAGATCCTCAACCGTTCGGATCCCCTTTTCCGCAAAACGATCGGCGTAATGAGGACCAACCCCCGGGACAAAGCGGATCGGAAACTCCTCCGCCGGCCTAAGGGGCCAGGGATGGGGCTGGCTGCTGAGGGGCTTGTTGAGGTTCTCCTGGAATGACTTCTCCTTGTTCCAGGATGGTGAACTCAACCCGTCGGTTTCTGGCACGGCCCAGGTCTGTTTCATTCGTATCCCTCGGTTGGGTCTCTCCAAAACCTTTAGCGGTCAATCGACCCGGTTCGACCCCCTGTTCGAGCAGATAATTCCGAACCGCCGCCGCCCGCTTCTGGGAGAGGCGCAGATTATATTGATCCGATCCCTTGCTATCGGTATGTCCCTCCACCTGGATTTTCTTCACCTGAGGGTTCTCTTTCATGATTTTGGCGACCGCCTCTAGGATCGGATAAGAGACCGGCCGGATCACCGCCTTCTCGAATTCGAAATGGATCCGCTTGGAGATCTCGATCTTCTCCGGGGTCAAGATCGCCAGCGGCTCCGGTTCTGGGGGCGGGGGCGGGGGCGGGACATATTTCCGGACCGGTCGGGTATAGGAAATCCCCATCACCCCGCGAAAATCAGGGCTCCCATAACCAAAGGTTAAACCGCCTCCCCCCCCGACGGCAATTCGCAACCCCTCCACCCAGGGGAGGCTGAACCGGAAGCCGCCATTGGCCTCAACCGGCGTCTCTGATTCGCGATCAAACGGCGCCTTGGCCAGGATCGAGGCCTGGGTCTCCGCAATAATATCCATCCAATCGGTTGCCGCGACATTCAGACCAAGACCCAAGAGATACGCCTCATCCCGTTCCGTTACGGTCCCGGGAAAAGTGAACCCCTCCCGTATCAAGAAGCCGACATTGAGCGACAGCTGGGCCTTCTTCAAGAAACGGGCATCAAACGCGAACCGTCCGCCGCCGGCAAACCCGTCGTTCCCCAACAGATGAGCCGAATCCCCCGTGGGAAATAAAAAAAACGGGATGAAGGCAACCCCGGCATCGTATTCATCCATGTCAACGATCCGAAGTTTTGGTTCCAGGCGGAAATCTCCCAGCCCCCGATTGTTCTCCTGGGGCCCCCCGAAGGTAATATCATTCCAGACCGCATACGGGAGATCGATACCGACCTCCAACCAGTCGAGGAGACCTGCCGCCGCAGTGAAGTCCAGCATCAGCAGGTCATCCACCGTGACGGTTGCCGGCGTGGTCGACTCATCAATCAGCGACTTTTTGGAGTAATTCGTGACGAGACCGAGATCAAAACGCCATTTTTCGAGTGTCCTGGATCCGGAGACGGTCCAGTAAGGACCGGTGGTGACGGAGGGGAGGAAGTTTTGTACGGAGGCGGAGGTCTGTCCCCACAAGGGAAATGCCAGGATCTGGAATCCAGCCAGCAGAAAAAAAAGCCGCAATCGGCATTTCATCGCCAACCTCTTAGCGAAGAATCGGCGGGGCTTCCACCTTTATTTGA
>CAYYFU010000233.1:0-2642 GCA_964471095.1 uncultured Pseudomonadota bacterium | reverse complement strand
CCGGCCGGGTTGGTGGTGCATCCGGCAGCCGGCAACTGGACCGGGACATTGGTGAATGCGGCTTTGTATCATTTAAAAATCTCCTCCTCAGTCCCCCTCTTTGACAAAGAGGGGGAAGGGGGAGATTTTAGGGCTGGAATTGTCCACCGTCTCGACAAGGGAACCTCGGGCGCCATGGTGATCGCGAAGACAGACGAGGCAGGGCGGGCGCTGATGAGACAGTTCAAAAAGCGGGAGGTCAAAAAGACCTACCTGGCCTTGGTCCTTGGCCGGCCGGCTCCTTTGCAGGGAACCCTCCGCTCCGCGATTGGTCGTGACCCGCATCACCGGCGGAAATTTTCCAGCCGTGCGCGCCACAAGCGGGAGGCGGTGACGCACTACAAGGTGATTCGGGAGTTTCCGGATTTTTCCCTGCTTGAGGTGACTCCGGAAACCGGCCGGACCCACCAGATCCGCGTCCACCTCTCCGAGGCGGGGCATCCGATCGTCGGCGACATCACCTACGGGGCGAAGAGTTTTCTTGCTTCTATCAAGGACGATTCCTTGAGAACGAGAATCGCCACACTCGACCGGCCGTTTCTGCACGCAAGCTCTCTTTCTTTTGCCCATCCCACCCGGGGCGGGGTGATTTCTTTTAGCGCTCCAATGGCATCGGATCTCGACAGGCTTTTATCTCTCCTTTAGGCGTTGCGAACTTTTCCACTCTTTGTTAGCCAAGCAGGGAATTATGAACGACGCCGACCTCACCCCGATGCTCCGGCAGTATCAGGAGATCAAGGAGCAGCACAAAGATGCGATCCTGATGTATCGGATCGGCGACTTTTACGAGATGTTCTTTGACGATGCGGTCGTTGCCTCAAAAATACTCGACATCGTCCTCACCTCCCGCAATAAAAATGACCAAAACCCGGTCCCTCTTTGTGGGGTTCCGTATCATTCCGTCCAACCTTATATCCAAAAACTGATCAGGGCAGGCCACCGGGTTGCGATTTGCGATCAGGTGGAGGATCCGAAGTTGGCCAAAGGGGTCGTTCGTCGTGAAGTGACCCGGATCGTGACCCCGTCGATGGGGATGGAGGGCGAGGCCAAGGAATCGTGCTATCTGGTTGCCCTGTTTCCGGGAAAGGAGTGCTGGGGTTTTTGCCGTGTGGAACCGACGACGGGGGATTTTCAGGTGGCTGAATTTTCCGAGGCCGAGGTGATGGAGGAGATCGGTCGTGCCGAGGTTCGAGAGCTGATTCTGCCGGAATCGTTTCTTCACAATCGATCTTTTCCCATTCCTTGCCGGGGGCTCCCTGACTGGGTTTTTGAGGAGACCCTCGCCCGGCGACAGATTCAGGAGCAATGGAAGGTAGCATCGCTCTCCGGTTTTGGCTGTGAGGGGATGACCCAGGCGATCCGGGCGGCCGGGGCGGCACTCCACTATATTCGGGAGGCGCAAAAGGTCTCGACAGTGGCCCATCTCAAAGGGATTTCCCGGTTGGAGCGGGCGGGTCAATTGCGCCTTTCCGAGGCGACCCGGCAGAGCCTCGATCTTCCGGGTCTGATTTCGATGATCGATCAGACCCAGACCGCGATGGGGGGGAGATGGTTGCGCGATTGCCTGAACCATCCGTTGACCGACCGGTCGGTCCTGGAGGCCCGTCTCACGGCCGTGGGAGAATTTTATCATCGGGATGCCATCGCCGCTCCGATGCGGCAGGAACTCAGGGGGGTGTATGATCTGGAGCGGTTGGCGTCACGCCTGGCCTTGAAAACCGCGAATGCCCGGGATCTCATTGCGATCGCGACCTCCCTGGAGGCGATCCGGCGGGTTGTTCCGTTATGGGAAGAATGTCAGGCGACCCGTCTCAAAACCTTGCTCGAGGGTTGGGATGGTCTGGAAGAGGTGGTCCAGGAGATACGGGAAGTGTTGGATGAGGGAGGAATCATCCGGGAAGGTGTCAATGCTCAACTGGATGAATATCGTGACATCCACCGATCTTCCCAACAGTCTCTGGTGAAACTTGAGGAGCGAGAGCGTTCCTCGACCGGCATCCCGTCGCTTAAAGTAGGATTTAACCGGGTGTTTGGATATTATCTGGAGGTGACGACGACCCATCTGACTAAAATCCCCCCCTCCTATATCCGAAAACAGACACTGACGAATGCGGAACGTTACATCACGCCGGAGCTGAAGGAATTTGAGGGGAAGATCCTGGGGGCAGAAGAGAAAAGCCGTGTCTTGGAGGATGAGCTTTTTGTCGAACTCCGCGATCGAGTCGCGCTGCAGATTGTGCGGATCCAAAAACTGGCGGATCGGATCGCAGAGCTGGATCTCTTGTTAACCTTTGCCCAGGTTGCCGTGGAGCGTCGCTGGAGTTGTCCAAAAATTCAGGAGGATGCCGGTCTTGAAATTGAAGGCGGGAGGCACCCGCTGGTGGAGGCGGCGCTTCCCTCCGGACGGTTTATTCCGAATACGGTCCGGATGGGAGAAGAGGCGCGATTTTTTCTGATCACCGGCCCGAATATGGCCGGAAAGTCAACCATCCTGCGACAGGTGGGCTTGGCTGTCATTCTCGCGCAGATGGGATCGTTCGTGCCGGCCGAGGCGGCCACGATCGGCGTGGTGGATCGGGTTTTCACCCGAGTCGGCGCCAGTG
>CAYYFU010000232.1:0-2649 GCA_964471095.1 uncultured Pseudomonadota bacterium | reverse complement strand
GGCGAGCCAAGCAAAAAACCTGACCAGCCGACCCCACCTGATCTATGGAGGCGAACGGGAACAGCAAATTAACGACATCCCGGTTCTGCCGCTGACCGACTGTCTCAAGCGCCTTCCTCTTCTTCTGAAAAAGTGAAAGAGGCGCTGGTGAACCCGGTTAGACCGCTTTTCATAGGTTGCTATTGTGCCATGATATCCCTCAGCTTGACAATCACCCTGGGCGTTTCGATCGCTTGATATTCCCACGGGATTGTGCGATTGATCAATCGTGAAGGAAGCGGGTTCCAAGGAATGGATCAAAGACTTTGAGGCGGCCGAGCGGCGCACCCTTAAGGAACGGCTCGATTACGCCTTCCTCCACACCCATAAACCGGTCCTCGACGATGAGCCATTCCGGGCCTTTGAAACAGTGGAGGAGTATCGAGAGTGGTGCGAACACAATTTGCCCGCTTGGCTAGGATATGGAAAGACGCTTTGATTACCGGCAGGCCCAGGAGATTTCCCGAGTCTTCAAGAAGTACGACGTCCGTTTCCTCTTTATAGGAAAGTCTGGGGCAATCATCCTCGGTTTTCCCGACACCACGCAGGATGCCGATCTCTTTGTTGAAAAATCGAGGGCCAACTGTGAAACAATCGTCCGGGCCCTTCTTGAACTTGGTTTCCCCCTGAAGGCGAAAGAGCAGGAGGAGATCCGGCAGGGAAAGGATTTTGTTCAGATCCGTGAGGGGCCGTTTGATCTGGACCTGATCTTCGCGCCGGATGGACTGGAAACTTTTCAGGAGGCCGAAGCGAGGTCTCTGGAAATTGAGGGGTTGCCGGTCTGCCACATCGACGACATCATCCGAAGCAAGGAGGCAACCGGACGTGTGAAAGACCGGGAGTCGCTCCCCCGCCTCAAGGCGTTCCGCGACTGGCGAGCCAAGCAAAAAACCTGACCAGCCGACCCCACCTGATCTATGGAGGCGAAAGGGAACAGCAAATTAACAACATCCCGGTTCTGCCGCTGACTGACTGTCTCAAGCGCCTTCCGGCGCTTCTGAAAAAGTGAAAGAGGCAACAGAAAAAATCCCTTGAAAAAGGACACAACTTTGCCTCCTGATGGCCGATAAGGGGGAGGAAAGGGGCCCGATGAGCTGTGCTAATGAAAAGAGGCGTCACGCCCGACTCGATATCGCGTTAAGCGTCAGTTATGCGGTCGAAAGCCCCGGCAAGGAATTGAGCGAGCGGGCCGAGGCGATCTCCTCCGACATCAGTGCCTCCGGTCTCCGCCTGATGACCCCCGGGCCGCTGCAGGCAGGAAGCGTATTGGATCTGGAGATCCGGCTGCTTGATGAAGAGAACCCGCCGATTCATGCCCAGGGCGAGGTGGTCTGGCAAAGCAAGATCTCCGACACAAGTTACGAGACCGGCGCTGTCATCATGGGGATGGAAGAAGAGGATAAAAAACGCTTTATGGGATTTGTGTTTGACCAGATGAGCCGGTTTGTCGGGACCTCCGGCCATTCCCCAAAAACCACCCTCCATTGATCCGGATCATTTCCCCTTTTTGAGCAACCCCGAAAGCTCCGTCATGAACTCGTTCAAATCCTTGAACTCCCGATAGACCGAGGCAAACCGGACATAGGCGACTTGATCGAGCTTGTGTAACTCCCGCATCACCCGTTCACCGATCTCCGTGGAGGGGACCTCTTTTTCACCCAATTCCTGAATCCCCCGTTCGATTCGATCCACCGCCTCCTCGATTTTTTCCGTGGCCACCGGCCGCTTCTCGCACGCCTTGTGCAGGCCGGACAAAATCTTATGCCGATCGTACGGCTCCCGGCGGCCGTCCTTCTTGATGATGACAGGATACGTTTCCTCCACCCGCTCGTAGGTGGTGAACCGCTTTCGGCACTTTTCGCACTCCCGCCGTCGGCGGATCATGTCGTCGTTACCCGACAGACGGGAATCAACGACGCTGGTTTCGGAGTGGTTGCAGAAGGGACATTTCATGTTTTTAACTCACCCCGCCACGGTTGCCGTGGTTTCCATTGCCCCTCCCTTACACTAAGGGAGGGGCGCAGATTCACCCGAATCCGCTCCACCACTTTCCCCACATCTTTCTCGACCTCTTCGTTCCTGAATCGAATCACGCGAATGTCTTCCGATTCAAGAAACAAGAGCCGCTCCTCATCGTATTTCCTGACCTCTTCTTTGGAGTGATGGCCCCCGTCCAGCTCAACGGCAATCCGAACTGCCGGGAAGAAAAAATCGAGGATATAGGGCCCAACGCTATACTGGCGGTAGATCTTGAGATTTTCCAGCTTCCGATCCCTCAAATGATTCCAAAGAACATCTTCGGCCTTCGTCTGTTTTCTCCTCAATTCCTGACGACGGTGTTTGAGAATCGGGTGGTTGTATTTTGGCTCTGATCGCCTCCTCATAACACACCCCCTACCCCTCCCATGGGTCCTGAAATAATGACCGGTGTTTTTACTGGCCCGTGTGGAGAGAACGCCCCGGGCTTTAGCCCGGGGATGAATCGCCACGGGGAAGCGTAAGGGCGAGAGAACCGGCTGCGTCTCGTACCTTCCCGCCCGCCCACCCCCCGCCGCCACCCCCTCCAACGATGGCGTTGCCCACCCGAGCCGCGGTGTCCCGGGGCGGGGT
>CAYYFU010000231.1:0-2654 GCA_964471095.1 uncultured Pseudomonadota bacterium | reverse complement strand
TCGGTGGTCGTCCAACCCGACCGGCCAACCGGATCAAATCTTCAAGTCGCCGCTGCTGGATCGCACGGGGGGAATGCTCGTAGTAATAATCAAGCCCGATCTCCCCAATCGCCACCACCTTCGGATCAGAGGCCAAAGCGGCAAGATTCTCCAGATCCTGGTCAGTCATCTTGGCCACATCATGCGGATGGACCCCGACTGCCGCAAAGATTGACGGATGACGCTGCGCCAGTTCCACCGCCTTGCGACTCGAGGTCAGATCCGTGCCGACATTAATGAACGTGGTGACCCCAACCTCATCGGCCCGGGTCAAGACCTGTGGGAGATCTTGTTGAAACTCCGGAAAGTGAAGATGGGCATGGCTGTCAATTAACATAATGTAAGCCCCCTCTTAAGGTAAGAGGGGGTTGGGGGCGTTATGAGACTTTATCCAGAACAATATCCAGGATTTTCTCCTGCGGGTTGTAATTGAATTTCAGTTCCTTGGCGGGGACCGGCAGATCGAGCTCCCGCAAAAACATCTCCGGAAAGGAATTGGCAATCCCGCAAAGCCGGCGCACGCGGGGATCCTCCAGTCTCGCCTTCAGGGCGAGACGCCTGCCGCCATCCCGCAATTGAATATCAAACTTGTAGTCCGGCATCTTATCCGGGAGATTCCACCTAAATTTGAATTCATGATCCGGGATTCGTTCCGGCAGGACAAAATGGAACAGGTATTGATTGGGGGTCTCTTCCACCGAATAGGCCTGACCGTAACGCTTCATCCGTTCCCAATAACTTTCTCCCCCATTTTTTTGCGCCTCCGCCCAGCGGACCTCCCACGGGCGGCCGTCGGCTGCCTCGGCAGGTTCGGGAGCTGCGGCCGTCTCCGCACTCTTCTTCTTTTTCCCCTCGGGTGGCGGTGGAAGTTCCCCCTTGATCAGCGAGATCGCATCGACCGGGCAGTCGTAGATGATGTCCCAGGGGTTGTACTTCCCCTTTTCCACCGGGGCATAGGCGATCGCCATCGTATGGTCGGCGTTCATCTTGAAGACGTCGCCGAAATCGTTGCAGCAGGCGTCACAGGCGATGCAGGTCTCGGCGACGGCATAGACTTCCGTTTTGGTCTCTTCCGCCATGACCCTCTCCTACCCTCACCCCCAGATATTTTCAATACCTCAGTTCCCCTCTCAAGGAAGCAACCCCCCCAGTTTGGACCAGGAGATGGAGTAAATCGGTTTCCCCCCGCTGGTGGTCTTTTTAAAGAAGTTTCTCCTTTGAGTCACCACAACACACGGCGCCCCGAACAGGCCGCTGAACCGATGACAGGCCGACGTAACCTCCGGCGACCCCTCTTTGGATTCGACGAGAAGCCAGGGGGTTCCCTCACGGCAGATCAGAAAGTCCACCTCGGTGCCGTCATGGGTTCTCACAAAATGGAGCGACATCCTGTCCCCAAAACGGTCGGTCCAGAGGGTGACGGCGCGTAACAGCGAGCAGGCGATATAATTTTCGAACCGGTTCTTTTCGGCAAACCGCCAATCCATGAAGTACCACTTCCGCTCTTTTTTGTAGGCGCGGCGGATTTTCTTTGAATAAGGAGGGACGGAAAAAACGAGTTGAACCCGGTTCAGAATTTGAAGCCACCGCTTAATGCTCCCATGGGTGGTTTCCAGATCGTCGGCCAGGTTCCGGTAACTCACCGTGTTGCCGACGGACGGCCTGAGGATCTCCAGCAGGTTCTCCACCTTGTCCAGTTCGAGCACCTTCGTCAGGTCTCTGAGATCCTCCCGAACGATCAGATCGTTATGATTGATCGACCACCGCTTCCAGAACTCTTCCCGGCCGGAAAAGAGCGGCTCGGGAAATCCACCCAGCCTGAGAAGGTCCTCCAGGTGTCCTGAGTCCCGCTGGTCAGCCGCCTGCTGAAGAAATTTTTCAGGTCGATCCGGAAGGGTGAAATCGGTCTTTCTAAAATCAGGAAGATTGATCGGGAAGAGCCGGGTATGAAAATAGCGGCCTACCAACGAGTCCCCGCTCCGTTGGAAAGTTTCCAACCGCGCGCTCCCGGTAATCACGAACCGGAAACGGCCTTGATGGGTGTCGTAGGCCCCCTTGAGGATGTCTTTCCATTGTGGCCGTTTGTGGATCTCGTCGAAGCAGAGCCATTCCGAATCGGTGGCCGCAAAGAAGTCGGAGTCCTTTTGATAAAGTTTTCGGACCTTGCGGTCATCCCAATTGAAATAGGCCTCTTTTTTGGGACAGAGGGTGGAGCCGACCAGCGTCGTCTTGCCGACCTGCCGGGGCCCGGAGAGAAACAGCATCCGCCTTCCCAGCCAATTCGGATCGTTCCAATAGTGCTGAATCGTTCGAAACTGCTCATGAAATGGGCTCATGATGATCCATTTTACGCGTGAAATGGGTTATGTCAACACCATTTTACACCTCGGTTCGCCCCTCACCAGTCAATCCTCTGTCTGGAATTATCCGGAATCAACCGGCCGATCCATTTGAAGAGAAATGAGTGGGGATTGGTCTCGAATTCCCGCGGGGCGACGCGCGATTTCACCTTTCCCTGATCGGTCCCGTCGATAAACTCGACCCGCTCCAGTTCGACATAATTCAGGTCGATATCCAACAGGCCGCGGTTGCCGAAATCGCCGAACATCTCCACC
>CAYYFU010000230.1:555-2665 GCA_964471095.1 uncultured Pseudomonadota bacterium | reverse complement strand
TCTCCGCGGGGTTGTAACCCTTCAGCCGACCGAGATGGGAGGCTAAAATAACGCGCCCCTTTCGCCCCAGCAACCAATGGATCGTTGGAACGGTTTCGCGAATCCGGGTGTCGTCGAGGATCTTGCCGGCGGAATCATAAGGGACATTGAAATCAACCCGGACAAAGACGCGCCGGCCGGTCACGGACAGGTTTTCAAGAAATTGGATCGGCATTTACGAAAGGCTCTTCCCCACCAACAGGGCCAGGTCGACCATCCGGTGGCAAAAACCGGTCTCGTTGTCATACCAAGCCAGAATTTTCGCAAAACGTTCCTGAATGATATTGGTCAAGGAAAGATCAACGATCGCTGATTCCCAGTTGCCGTTAAAGTCGATGGAGACCAGCGGCTCGCTCGAGGTCGCCAAGATCCCTCGATACTCCCCGCCGGCCATCCGAACAAAGGTCTCGTTGATCGCCTCCTTGTTCGTCTTTTTTTTCAGTTCGACCACCAGGTCGATGAGCGAGACATTGGGGGTCGGCACCCGGACGGAGAGCCCATCCAGTTTCCCCGCCAGTTCCGGGATGACCAGGCCGATCGATCGCGCGGCACCGGTCGTGGTCGGGATCATGGATAAGCCGCCGGCCCGTGCCCGCCGGAGATCCTTGTGATATTTGTCCAGAATCTTTTGGTCATTCGTATAGGCATGGATCGTCGTCATGAACCCCCGCTCGATCCCGAAATGGTCATGCAAAATCTTGGCGACCGGGGCGAGACAGTTGGTGGTGCAGGAGGCGTTTGAAATGACCGTATGTTTTTTGGGGTGATAATCCTTTTCGTTCACCCCCAACACGACCGTCAGATCCGCGTTTTTCATCGGGGCCGAGATAATCACCTTTTTGACCGTCCCCCGAAGATGGGCGGCGGCGACCTCCCGCGTATTGAATTTTCCGCTGCATTCCAGGACGATGTCGACCCCTTCCGACTCCCACGGAATATCGGAAGGCTCCTTGCAAGAGGAGAGCGCGATCCGTTTGGAGCCGCCGATCCAGAGGTTGTTTCCCTCGCCGCGCAGATCGGCGTGGAGGCGGCCATGGACCGAGTCGTATTTGAGCAGATGCGCAAAGGAGGCCGCCTCGGTCTTGTCATTGATCATGACAATATCGAAGCCCTCGAAATTCCGCTCCACCCAGGCGCTGACAATCCCCTTGCCGATCCGCCCTAACCCATTGATTCCAATACGAACTGTCATAAAGGGGGGCGACTATAGCTAGCCTCTTCCATGTTTCGCAAGTTCTTCTTCAACATACTTCCGGTACAACACCTCCCATTCGCGGCTCCCCTCTTGTACCCCCCGCTTCAGTGAGGCGATCTTGTCACGCGCGATCTGATCCGCCTGCTCCTCCACCTGGAAATAGGAGATCAAGACCCTTTTAATCTCCCGGATCGCCTTGTCTTCATCGGGATAATCGACAAGGTCGTCGTTATACAGGGCGTCATGGACCAGATGCGCGATGTGATTGATCCTGTCGTCGGTGGGTTTCATAGAATAAATTTTTTCTCCTTCGCCACCTGCCGTTTGATCATCTGGTACGCCTTTTGGGGATCGACCTCCCCTGAGGCGACCTGGGAGCGGTACCGCTCCATCAGCGTCTTGACCTCCTCCTCGATCTGGAACTCTTCGGCCATGTTTTTCTGGAAGACCGCCTCGATTCGGGCCAAAATCTTCCACTCCTCCGCCTTGAGGACACAGCCGATATTTTTGAGCCAATCCACCAGCTGGTGGGCAATCTGAGTCACCTGCTCTTTTTTAAGCCGCATGCCGGTCCCTTACCTCACTTTGGACTAGACACTCAACCCCAAACGCTACAGACTCCATCAACATGATCGTCGTCATGAAAATCGGCGCGACCAAGGTTCAGGTCGACGCCGTCATCCAGGGGGTCAGGAGGCTCGGCTTCAAGGATCACCCGATCCATGGGGAGGACCGGGTCGTCGTCGCCTGTATCGGCCACGAAAAGAAAAAGTCGGACCTCTATGATTTGCAGAGCCTCGACGGGGTCGAATCGGTCGTCCCGATCTCCAAGCCGTACAAACTGGCCAGCCGGGAGACCAAAAAGAACACCTCGAT
>CAYYFU010000230.1:0-545 GCA_964471095.1 uncultured Pseudomonadota bacterium | reverse complement strand
TTATCAAAGTCTCTCCGGAGGTCCTGGTCGGCGGCAAAAAAATCTGTGTGATGGCCGGCCCCTGTTCCGTGGAGAGCGAGGCGCAGATCCTGGCAACCGCCCGGGCGGTCAAGGCGGCGGGGGGGAGTATCCTCCGGGGCGGGGCGTTCAAGCCGCGGACTTCACCCTACGACTTTCAAGGACTGGAAGAGGAGGGGCTCAAGCTCCTCGCCAAGGCACGGAAAGAGACCGGACTCCCGATCGTGACGGAGGTGATGGGGCCGGAGGATTGCGAGTTGATTGAGACGCATGCCGATGTTTTGCAAGTCGGCGCGCGGAACGTGCAAAATTTTCCGTTGTTGAAGGAGTTGGGGACTTGCAAAAAACCGGTCTTGTTGAAACGAGGGATGTCGAGCACGATTAAAGAATGGCTGCTCTCCGCCGAATATATCCTGACCAGCGGCAATCCCAACGTCATCCTCTGTGAGCGTGGGATTCGGACCTTTGAGACCGCCACCCGCAATACGCTCGACCTCAATGCAATCCCGGTCTTGAAGCAACAGACC
>CAYYFU010000229.1:0-2733 GCA_964471095.1 uncultured Pseudomonadota bacterium | reverse complement strand
GCTGCACCCTGCCAGCAATCATGAAGAGAAGGAAGCCTGATTAATTGCCTGCCTTCCCCATCTCTTCCTTGAGGTATCCCTGCCAGCGGCTGTGGGTGTCTTTTTTGAGGGAACCGATGAATTCCATCAGGTGGCGGATCTCCAGACCGACAAACGGAAACGTCGTATGGGGAGATTTGACGAAGTTGCCGCCGTAGCCGAAGGCCAGGAAATCAAAGACCGTGATGCCGAGCCCGCCAAACCCATCAAAAAACTCCTTGGTGATGTTGTCGCCGTTGAACGGCTCAACATCCTTCCGGAGCAGCAGTCCCAGAAAAAGGTTGAAGCGGACCGCACGGGTCATTTTAGAGAGGAGGCTGTATTTCTTTTCCGGGTCCATCGCCCGGGCGACGGAGAAAGAGAGGGCGGCGGTCGAGTAGGCGGCCTGGATGATCCCGCCCGGATTCGGGTTGAAGATGTTCACCGGCTGGACAAAGGCGATGTCGATGTCAAACTTCAGCCCTGAGTTGTGATAGCGGAAGTAGTAATCCTCTGTTCGGTCGGGATTTCGCTTGGAGCGGAGCCGGATCGCGATCAGATCTCCCTCATCCAGGTCGTACTGCAGGAGGAGGCCGTACATATAGATGGTGCTGGTATTTCCCGTCTCGATCAGCTGCTCCAGATTGACGATCTTGCGATTCGGTTTCTGACTGAAGATCCGCCCCGAGATTTTTTGCTCCAGCGAGGTACTTTCCTGAAAAATGACGATCGATTGAAAAATCCCCCGGTGGAGCGCCCCCATTTCAATCTGATAATTCTTGGCCACCTGTCGGGAGACACGGATTGCCCCCCATTCCGTGATGATGCAGGGGGTCTCCACACAGGAGGAGGCGGGGAGGTAATGACGTTCCGTCTTTTTGGCCCCACGGTCAAATTCTACCAGCGGTGCCGCGGCAAAACTGCTCTCGGAAAGAAGCGTGACAAAAATAAAAAGAAATGAGAAAAAATAGCGGCTCATGGCTCGATCATCAACGGTCCGTCTTTATGCCTTACACTCCCTCTTCTCCCGGCTCTACTTCTTTTTGCCGATCCTTGTCCTCTGGTTTTTGGCCCAGGGATTCAGCCAGTTCCAGGTTACCCTGTTACTTTCCCTTTTCTTCCTCTCGGCCACGCTTTGCGAAATCCCGACCGGTCTCTTTTCCGACCGTTTTGGCCACCGCTGGGGGATCGCCCTCTGCGGTGTTTTTCAGGCCCTCGGCGTCCTCTGCCTGGCCTTTGCCTCCCATTTCGGCCTCGCCATTGTCGGCGAGATCCTGATGGGTCTGGGGCAGGCCTTTTATACCGGCGCCAAAGAGGCGTATCTTTTTAACTTCCTCGAGACGCAACAGGAGTCCCACCTGTATCAGAGAGATTATGCCCAGGCAAAGTTTTTTGAGTTTATCGGGATGGCCCTGGGGTCGCTGGTCGGCGGTTCCATCTACGATTTTTCCCCCCAACTTCCCTTCTATTTGACCGCGGCCGCCTTCTTCCTGGCCTCCGGGATGACCTATTTTCTCAAGGAAATTCCCCACGCGGGGGAACAGGCCCCGATGGATTTTAAAGGTTTCCAGCGGGGGTTCAGGGAGATTTGGCAGGGATCGACGGCGCTCAAATCCCTGGTCGGCTATTACTGTCTCTTTTTTACGGTGATCCTTCTTTTTATCGTCGTTTTGGTCCAACCGTATCTCAGGAAAATCGGTTTGCCTGTTGTCTTATTCGGCATTACCTTTTTCTTCTTCCAGATTTCCAGCATGCTCGGCAGTCTTCTCGCCAAGAAAATTCCGATGGGGCGTCTGGACCGCTCCTTTTTTCTCTTTCTGGCGGTCTCCTTTACCGGGATTATGCTGGGACTCTCGCTGCATCACTCCCTTCTCTCCATCCCGTTGGTCGTCGCGATTTACCTGATCTGGGGAATATTTCTCCCGACCAGCAGCGAGGTGGTGAATCGCCTGATCCGTTCTGACTCCCGGGCGACGGTCCTTTCCACCCAGGATTTTCTGCAGAGTTTTCTCTTTGTATTGACGGCGCCGCTCGTCGGGATCGTGGTCGACTCCTGGGGGATCGGAGTGGGCCTGTTTTTGCTCTCCCTGCTGATGGGGGGCGCCTCCCTGATCGCCCGGAAGATAGTTCTGTAATATGCAAAAGTGGAGGCGCCGGGAATCGGACCCGGGTCCGAGAAGCTTTAGTCAAAGTCACTACAGGCTTAGTCTTGGTTTGAATCTCGCGCCCTGGTGACCTCCAAGACCGGGTTCAAGGCGCCAGACACTGTGTGTCTTTCCGTTTGACCCAGCGTCCCAGTCCAACGGGCATCCCACATGTTGACGCCCTTCAACACCCGGTGGGAGCGGATATTGAGGACGGCTACCTTATTTAGGCAGCAAGTGCGAGTGATTCGTCACTTAGTTTGGTGCCGGTGTTTTACGAGGGTCCAGCGACCTCGGCCTGCGACTGATGACCTCCGACTCCCCGTCGAAGCCATTTCGCCCCCTTCTGCGAGATACTAGGCGAGGCGGATTAAAGGGTCAAGGGGGGCTAAAAGAGGGGGGTAAAATTCCACGCAACTATTCTGGGACCCTGACGAAGAACCAACAGAGGTCAAGGAGGGGATCATGATCTATCGAGTTGTCTTATCCAAGGTGTTGAGTTCGCTGGAGTTGGGGGCAGGTGACGTAGTCCGTAGGGGGTTTGGATCTGCCCTGAGGGGGCGGTCATTTA
>CAYYFU010000228.1:0-2763 GCA_964471095.1 uncultured Pseudomonadota bacterium | reverse complement strand
GATCAGCTCGATCCCGATCTTCACGCAACTCCTGGGTCCCTTGTTGACTCCGAAGGATCATTACCCCCAACGGCTTTGGATCGGGATCGGGACCGGATTTCTGGGGGTTTTTCTGCTCCTCCTCCCCTCGCTCCGCTCCCCGGATCTCCATCAACTGTGGGGTGGCCTCTCGATCCTGGTCGTTGCCTGTTGTTACGCGATCGCCACCTTGGGGGTGCGTCGGCTCTCGCCCCACCTGCCGATTCCGGTGAATCTCTTCTATCAATGTCTCGGCGCCACCCTTTTTCTGCTCCCTTTTGTCCTGCTCAAAGAACCGTTCCATCCCGGGAAATGGTCCTGGCATGCCTGGAGTTCGCTCCTCTACCTCGGTCTCTGCAGTACGTTCATCGCCTGGCTCCTCTATTTCACTATCGTCCGGAGGTATGGGGCGACGCTCGCCTCGGTCGTCCCGTATTTTCCCCCGTTCGTCTCGTTGCTGCTGGATCGGATCTTTTTGGCCATGATCCCGCATTTCGTCTCGATCCTCGGCGGGATCGTGATCCTGATGGGAGTCTACTTGACCCAGCGTTTCCATAACTCCCCCTCCCCGGCTGTATCGAATTCCAATTCCCCCTCTTAAAATAAGAGGGGGACCTGTCTTATTGACCTGCCTCTGCGGGGGAGTTATAGAGCGGCCATGCCTTCCCAACCCTCCCGGCAAATCGAAACCTTTCCCAACCCCAAGCCAGAGAGGGATTATGAGATCGTCCATGAATGCCCGGAGTTTACCTCGGTCTGCCCCAAGACCGGCCAGCCCGATTTCGGCAAAATTACCGTTCGGTATATTCCCGACAAACTTTGCGTCGAACTCAAGTCGCTCAAGCTCTATTTCTGGTCCTACCGGAATGAAGGGGCCTTCTACGAGAAGGTGACGAATCGGATCCTGGACGATCTCGTCGCCGCCTGCCAACCGCGTTGGATGGAGGTCACGGCCCAGTTTAACGTCCGTGGCGGGATCTCCTCAACGCTAAAAGCCGAACACGGACAACGCTAGGACCGGATCAGATTCATGAATTCTTCGCGGGTTTCCTGGCGGGTGCGGAAGGCGCCGAGCATCGACGAGGTGACAACCCGAGACCCCTGCTTCTGGACACCCCGCATCTGCATGCAGAGATGTTCCGCCTCGACCACCACCGCGACGCCGCGCGGGGCGAGAACCTTTTGCAGGGTGTCGGCAATCTGGCGCGTCAGCCTTTCCTGAACTTGCAGCCGGCGTGAAAACGCCTCCACCAGCCGGGCCAGTTTGCTTAAGCCAACGATCCTCCCCTTGGGGATATAGGCGATATGGCACCGCCCAAAAAACGGCAGCAGGTGGTGTTCACAGAGCGAATAAAAGGAGATCTCCTTGACGGTGACCATTTCATCATGATCCGCCTCAAACAGAGCGTCGGCAAGAATCTGTTCCGGATTTTGCCCATACCCCTGGGTGAGAAAACGGAGCGATCGGGCGACCCGCGACGGTGTCCGGGAAAGCCCGGACCGTTTCGCATCTTCCCCCAACTCGGTGATCAATTCTTCCACCAGGGGGCCCAGCGGATCGACCCGGCGCGTCTCCGGGAGGGTGAGCAGTTGTCTGGATCTCAAGCGAGCGCCTCAAGACGTTTACGGGCATCTCCCTCGGGGGAGACGGCACGTTCAAGGGTCATGACTCTTCCCTGTTCGTCGATCATCACCGTGGTTCGAATCGCCCCGACGGTGGTCTTTCCGTAGGAAGTTCTTTCCCCCCAAGCCCCATAGAGTTGATGGACCTTGTGGTCCAGATCCGACAGCAGGGGAAAATTCAGGCCGTATTTCTTTTTGAACGCCAGATGATTCTCCAAGGGGTCCCGACTGATTCCTAACACGACCGTGTTCTTTCGATCAAATTGACCCGCCAGGTCCCGGTACTCACAGGCCTGCTTCGTGCAGCCGGGCGTGTCATCCTTGGGATAAAAATAAAGCACGACCCGTCTGCCGCGTAGATGCTTTAAGGTGACCGATGAACCGCTATCCGAGGGTAGGTTAAATTCAGGGGCCTGATCGCCCGACTTCAGCTGTGGCATAGGAGATCCTCCTTGACCGAGCTTTACTGAAGATCCCGGTTTTTTGTCAACCCTTCGACTCTCGCTGAAAATGGGCCAGAAACTCTTTGGGGGAGAAGGTCTTGCCGATCACCTTCTCCCTCACCTTCCCGTCCGGATCGACCACGAGGTAGGTCGGCCAGCCGATAATTTCATAACGCCGGATCATCCGCCGGCAAACGTCGGTTTCTACCGTGCAATCAACCTTGAGCGGAACGAACTGTTTCGCAAGAAACGACTGAATCTCCGGTTGAGTGAAGGTTTTTTCCATCTCCAGACAGGGGAGACACCAGGAGGCGGAGAAATCGACAAACAGCGGCTTCTGCTCGCGACGGGACTGTTCAAACGCCTGCCCCGGATCGGCGAGCCAGATTCCGGAGACGGGAGGAACCTCTCCCCTTTTTAATTGGCCGAGCGCAATCTTGCCATAATAGAACGCCGGCAACAGCAGCAGCAGGGCGATTCCCCGTTTGACCCACACGGTTGCCGCGCCCCATCCGGTTCGCCCGGAGACGAGGTGATAAAGCCCCCCCAACAACAAGAACAGGCTCCCCATCCCGAGCCCAAAGGAAAAGAGCAGCAGAAAGCCGGACAGGATTTCCTGAGATTGCGCGACATAAATGAGCAGAGAGGCGATGATCGGTCCCACACACGGGGCGGCCAG
>CAYYFU010000227.1:491-2783 GCA_964471095.1 uncultured Pseudomonadota bacterium | reverse complement strand
CGCAAAGGCGTTCGCCGCGTCCTGCTGATCCGCCACCACCACCTCGGTCCGTCCCCAGGGGCGCGCATCGAACTTTTTGGAGAGGGTCGCGTAGACCTCCTCCGTGATCTTGACCAACCGTTCGGCGATCGCCTCTTCGCCTTGATAGTAATGGATCGCGAAATGTTCGGTCTTGATGGTCGACCATTTGTGCTTCGGGTCGTAGGGACCGGCCCAGAGAGGCATCGAGATAAGAACGAGAAGGGTAAAAAGAGGCGCCTGATTCCGCATCAGACGCCCATGCTAACGATAACCCCCCCTCGGATCAACAAAAATGAGGTCAGTTGGCGGTCTTGCCGATCGTCAGGTTGCACACCCCGCAGGTGGGGGTGAACACCGTCCCGACCGCGCCGCTCCCGGAAACGGAACAACTGCTGCAGGTCCCCCCTTGTGACCCTACAATCGCCGCGCTACAACTGCTTCCGGTAATATTGCCGAACTGGATCGTCAAATTCCCATCATTGGTGATGGGACCTGCAAACATGCCGCTCCCGCCGCTCGCCAGCGTTGTGCTACTGCGAAAGCTTGGCGAACAGCTCCCCGTCTTGGAGATCGAATAGCTCCCGGCAAAGGTGCTCCCACTCCCCGTAAAGGTCCCGGAACAGACATGGTTGGTGGTGTCGCAGGTCGCCCCGGAGGGGCAATCGGCGTTGGTTGCGCAACCGGGCCTGATGTCGTCCTGACAGGCGGAGGGATCCGCCAGACAGGCGGCATAATCAATCGTTCCTCCATTGTTCTCAAAAATCGCCGCGCAATCGGTCGGGTTGCTGCAGATAGTCTCCAGATCCGCCCCCCCCTCCGTCTGGGCCGCGGACCAACCGCTGCAGTTCGTCGGGTCGCAGGTGGTCGACCCCAGGCAGCAACCCATCCCGGCACGGGCCCATCCCCTGAAGTCGAAACCCTCCCCCCCGGTCGGCGGGTGATCCAAAAAATCCTTCATGATCGCCGGATCGCAGTTGGTAAAATCGGCTGAATCGATACAGGCATCCAGCAGACCGCTCATCGCCGCCCCGTTCAGACCGCTCCGGTCCGTAAAACTCGCCAGCAGATCCTTCAATTTGCCGGCCGCATTCACGTCATACGCCGTGACATCATCAAACTCCCCGGCCAGCAGGGTCCGCATAATCGCTGCCAACGCATCCGGATCGGCGAGGGCGGTCCCACAGAGGCTGTCTGCGGTCGCATCGACGACCCCTTTGGTGGTTAAAGAGGTGACCCCTGCCCCGACCGAACCCCCCGTAAAGGTATCGGTCATTTTACTTAAAAAGCCCCCGATCCCCGCGAGCCCTCCCGTCAGACCCTCAAGATAGTCATCGGCTGAGGTCCCGGTATTGGTCGCCGCATTCGCCGCCGCCGTCGCCTCCAGGCTGTCATCCACATCCCCCGCCATGAACGCCTGCATCATATCCCCGGGATTCCCATAGGCCCCATAATCCCCGGCCGCCAGCTGGGACAGCATCATATCCTTCATCGCCCCCAGATCCTCCGACACCCCGGATCCAGTGACATCCGCCAACTCCCACTTCTTCGCCTCCATCTGGGCAAAACAGAACGGGTCAAACCCAACGGTACAGGAAGAGAGGTTCCAACCGGTACAACCCAGGTCCTTTAATTTCTTCAAAAGGGCCTGCGCCGCCAAGGTACTCTCCGGATCGGCACTGCAGGTGATGGTGGTCGTCTCCGCGGTCACCGTCGCCTCGCAAAAACTGGCGTAACCGGAGGCGCAATTTAAAATCAGTTGCACCGTCACACTGGCGGCACCGTCCGGATTCAAGACCGATGTCTCCACCGACATCGTATAGGTCCCGGCCGCATCGGTCGTCGCGGTCCCAACCTCGGTCCCGCTGCTATCGGAAAGGGTACAACTGTCGTTCGCCACCGCCGCCTCCGCCAAGGCACGCTTCGTCTTCACCCCCAACGCCGATAAACTCGCACTGGAGGCGGTCACCCCGGAGACACTCCCGGTCACACTGATGGTACTGGTTGCCGCCCGAGAGGCGGAACTCCCGCAACCCCAACCCCCTGTCAAATACGGCAAGGATAAAAACGAGATCCCGATCACGACGCTTAGAAGTTTGGCCCTGTCCATAGATCCCCCCATCGGTTTGCCCTACATAATACAGCAAGCGGCGTGCCAACGGTACACTCATCGAATCTACTGAAAATAAATGGGAAATTTACTATCCACTGTCAGAAATGGGTGAAGATTAACCCATTTGCCGCCAAATCCTTGACACCTCAGTAGTGTATATT
>CAYYFU010000227.1:0-481 GCA_964471095.1 uncultured Pseudomonadota bacterium | reverse complement strand
GCCCTGTCCATAGATCCCCCCATCGGTTTGCCCTACATAATACAGCAAGCGGCGAACAAAAAAAAAAAAAAAAATAAATCGTTGAAAAAACTGAGAAAATGGATGAGGAGGGGTATTGAAAGATGGGTTCTGTTTGACCCGTTTCTGTTTGAATTTTGACACCCTATGGAAACAATCCTTGAGGCGATCGGACAGACACCGCTCCTTCAATTGAAACGCTCCCTGCCGAAAGGGGCGGCGGGAATCTTTGTCAAGCTGGAACGGTTCAACCCCGGGGGGTCGCTCAAGGACCGGATCGTGATGAGGATCCTCGCCGAGGCGGAGCGCCACGGAAGGCTCAAGCCGGGGGGCACGATCGTCGCCGGAACGACCGGCAACTCCGGAATCGCCCTCGGGTACATCGGCAACGTCAAGGGGTACCAGATCATCCTGACGATGCCGGAGAATTTCAGCATCGAACGCCGCCTGATGTTCGAGGCGT